>CAZPFI010000034.1:0-16677 GCA_964585795.1 uncultured Muribaculaceae bacterium
GCAAAATCGCAGCCACCTCAACAACTCTTTACGGAAAACAGCAGAACCACAACAATCCTGAGAGATCTTCTTAATGATTCGTTCTCTAACATTTATATAAATGACGAGAGCATCTATAACGAGGTGAAGGATTATATTTCGGTAATCTCACCCGAACATTCGAAGATTGTTAAGTATTATAAAGGAAGCGAGCCCATATTCGATCACTTTGAAGTATCAAAGCAGATAAGGGGAGCTTTTGGAAAGGTGGTTCCTATTAAACAGGGTGCCTATCTGGTGATTGAACATACAGAGGCACTGCATGTGATAGATGTGAACAGCGGTATAAGGGCAAAAACAGGGTCCGATCAGGAGCAGAATGCATTCGATGTTAACATGAGTGCTGCCGAAGAGATATCCCGTCAATTACGATTGAGGGATATGGGAGGTATAATTATCGTAGATTTCATTGATATGGATAACAACGATAATAAACAGAAGCTTTTCCGGCATATGCAAGCCCTGATGGAAAAGGACCGGGCAAAACACAACATTCTGCCGATTACCAAATTCGGGCTGATGCAGATTACCCGTCAAAGGGTTAGGCCTGCTACCGAAATAAATACCAGCGAGGTATGTCCTTCGTGTAATGGAACTGGTAAAATTACGTCCAGCATTGTTGTGGACGAAATTATTGAAAGAGAACTGGCGTATTATGTAAAAGAGAGAGGTGTGAAATATCTCGTTCTTAAGGTTAATCCCATTGTTGAGGCATATCTCACCAAAGGAGTAATTAACCTTAAAACCAGGTGGTCATTTAAGTATAAGTGTAAAATAAAGGTTGTTCCGTCGTCCGATAATGCTCTGCTGGAGGTTATCTGGCTTGACAGGGCAGGAGAGAGGATAGATACTTAACCGGCATATTCACATACGATCAACCTTTTATTGCCATTTGAAATTGTGCACCCGAAGATGGTAGTATCTCCACCATCCCCAATTTTTAATCTGCTTTTAAGATCACTTGCAGATAAAGGGAGGTTTCTTACGGAGATGTTTGCCTTGGGGTAGGTTTTACTGAGGTTACGGAGATTCGCTTTGTTGAAATCCTTAACCTCTTTTATTTTGAATACCCTTCCCGGAAATTTTTTACAGAGTTCACCGGAGAGATAGAGATGAGTGTTTGCAGCAATTTTGTCAAGGTTAAAACGGTTTGCAACTGTTTTGAAAGCTCCCGCTTTAAGCAGTGAGCTGTTGGGCTGGTAAAGATAGCAGCCGGTATATGGATCGGAGTAAGATACGGGAGAGTTATTTTCGGAAGCCGGAGTGAAAATAACTGGTTGATCATTTTTCTGTTGTGAAAGATTTACCGCCCGTATCTCAACAGAAGAGTACTCCCTTACAACACCTCTCTCCAGCAGCAGAAGCAACTCCTTGCATTCGTTGTTTACCGAAACAACATCAATACGAGTAATGTATCTGCACTCCTTTACAACAGTCTTTAGATCGGCCATTGGAGATATTTTCAACAGTATCTTTGGAGTGAACTGAAACATTATATCAAAAAGACCAACCATTGCCGGCTTATAATCGTTCAATGAGAAGACTCTTTTGCCAACCTTGTCTCTTCTTGAAGGATCGGCGTAAATGAGATCGAACTCCTCTATATTATCAATCTGAGATATCCGCGACAGGTACTCTCTAAGGTTACCCTGCTCTATAACTAACCTGTTTGTAATAATGTTGTTGCAACCTAAAGTTTCAAAATTATAAGTTGCGGCATTGTAAAGAGATAAATCCTGTTCGCAGTAAAAGACCTTTTTGTTGGTCATAGAGAAGAAATAGCTGTCAACTCCCAACCCCCCGGTAATATCGGCTATATAGCCACCGGAAGAGAACTGCTGTTTGTAAACGGCTGTCAGTGAAGAGCTGCACTGTTCTACGGCAAGAGAGCCGGTAAACAGCAGATCGTCTCTAAGGGCCCATTCCGGGACTTTTAATACCAGTCTTCTTCTTGCTTCAATTATTGTAACAGCAAGCTTAACATCTACACCGGGATATTTACCGGAGAGCAACAGCAACCGGTGAGTATCATCTTCCAGATGATTTGAAATAAACTCTCTGAGGGAATCATCCAGCATAGCAAAAGATTCAGGGAGTGTTAATCATGTTTTTAAAGCGGTAAACTTTAAAGGTGACAACCGTTTTGCCCATCCGGGTGATATCAATAGTGTCAGCCAACTCAACAGTCATAAAATTGGCTTTGCCAAATTCAAGCCCACTATCATCGTTGAGCGATGAAGCGATATAGTAAACACTCTCACCCCTTTTAAGCCCGCCGAGTTTTTTGGTAATATAGTTGTATTTTCTTGTCTTTATTGCAGGTCCCCAGGTCTTTACTACAGTATTATTTGGTCTTGCAATATAATAATCTAACCGCGAGGCAGTTTTGTAATCGAAAGCAATAATGTATGAGTGGCCCGAAATCCTGCCAGAGGCAATGTCCAAATCGCGAACTTTTCTAAACTGATGAGACAGTTCATTGAAGCCGTACATGTCCAATGAGACATCGTATCTTGATATATCAGGAGAGTTTAAGCCATATAATGCAGGGTTCAAAAAACCTGTAAACAGATGAGTTACTGCAACAGTAATGACTGTTATGAATGTAAGAAAACTCTTTCTTATAACTCCCGGTTTAAAGATTGCTCTTTGGTTAAAATCAAGAGTGGATACATAAGCACCCGCCAAAATAAAGAGGGGTGTAACTGCAAGTGAGGCAGATGATATAAATCTTCCCGGAATTGCTGTAAGCACAAGAGAAATTACAATCGCCGGTAATGAGAGGCACAGCAGCAGCCGGTAGTAGGGAAGCCCGATATACATTTGTCTCTTATAAGTTTTAACAGATGTGTATATAATTGACAAGTTAAACGGATTGCTTAAGAACCAGAGTGCAACAACAGCTATTATAACCCTTTTAAGATTTAAACCCGAGGCGAGGGAAATATCAATCAGCCCGTTTATGTTATCTGCCACACTGTATCCGTAGCCCCTGTTCCACATAAGGAAAAAGAGAAGGGAGAGCAGCGGAACCGAGAGTGCAACATAGGTTTCAACTCTTCTGTACAACTCTTTTCTGTACATTGTTATAAAAATAAGTGCCCCAATCCAGATTGAAACAGATGACAGCTTTGACAAAACTGCAAGCCCCGAGAAGAGCCCAGCCATTATTAGAGCCATAGTACATATCACACCCCACTCGCCGCAACCTTCTCTTCTGGGAACAAGACCCTCAAGAAGAAAGTAGAGTGTAAGCATGTAGAAAAGTGTCTGAGGGCTTTCGGGCAGAGCCAGAGTGCCCGAAAACAGATTGAAATAGAAACTGAGACTATAAAGCAGAACTGCATAGAAACCTGCAGACTCATCCTTAACTCTTCTGGCAGAGATAAATACAATCCATAAAGTAGCACTACCCGATACAATGGACGAAAACCTGATGAAAAAATTGCTGTCAAATGCAAGATTGTTGGTGAAAAGCTGTATAAACCAACCAATCATGGGAGGTTGATTGAAGTTGTTAATCTCGGGAAAAAGTGCAAATGACCAGTAATATGTCTCATTCGGGCCCAGCTCTGCTAAAAAAGCAAGCACTAACCTGAAAGTAGCCGAGATAAGAATAAGCAGAATGGTTGCTCTCTTATAATCAATATGCTTCATATTACAATCTGTTGGACATTAACATTTTTTTGCTGATACGGTTAAAGCGCAGCAGAAACAGAATGGCAGCAAACAGCAATCCCATTAACAGCCCTATCCATACGCCAACTGCATTAAGATTAAACACAAAACCAAAAAGATAACCCAGAGGAAGAGATATCAGATAGTATGATATTATGGAGAGCATAAGGGGTATTTTAACATCTGCCAGGGCTCTCAGGCACGCGAGACTTGCAAGCTGGGTGGCATCAAACACCTGAAACAGTGCTGCCACTATCAGAAGATTTGCCGCCAGGGCTCTAACCTCCATATCCTGTGTATATATAGCCGGTATATAATTCCTCAGCAGAATGTAGGCAATTCCAAAAAGAGCCATTATAGCAACGCTCAGATGTACTGACGCAAAACCGGCAAGTCTCATCGAACGGTAATCTCCGTAACCATATTGGTGTGACACCCTTATGGTAGCAGCCGCGCCTACCCCCAAAGCGAGCATAAATGAGAAACTGCTCATACTCATTGCAATCTGATGAGAGGCAAGAGGTGCCTCACCCAGCCAACCAATCATTACGGCACTCATACTGAAAGCTGTTATCTCAACAAGGTTCTGGAATGAGAGAGGTATAGATGTTCTGAGTACACTAAATGCATTTTTAAATTCGATGATTGGAAGCCGGATAAGTTTTATGTACCTGTTGTAACATTTGAGCCGGAACATTAAAAATGCAAACATGATGAGCATAATAACACGACTGATAAGCGTTGCATAAGCAGCTCCCTTTATCCCCATCGGCTCAAAACCCAAATGCCCGAAGATAAGAACCCAGTTAAGCATTATATTTATAAAGTTAGCCAGCAGTGTAACATACATTGCATACTTTGTAATTCCGATACCTTCGGAAAATTGCCTCAACCCAAAGAATAATATGAATGGCAATATTGCAAACAGAACAATATTGTAATAATCCTGTCCGTAGCTTACAACTGCTTCGGTCTGCCCCATAAGGTGCATGAAAGTGCCGGCAATAAACATTACCAGTGTCAACAGCAGAGATATGGCAATATTTAGAGTAAGAGAGTTTTTCAGCAGAACCGACACTTTATCGTGTTCTCCTTTTCCGAAGGATTGTCCGACATGTGGTGTAAGCCCCTGGGTAAAACCTATGCCAAAGACCATCCCAAGTACATATATGGAATTGGCAAATGACACCGATGCCAGTTCGGTGGTTCCCAGGTGACCAACCATAATACTGTCGGCCAGGTGTACCGTCACCTGACCTGCCTGAGTGAGCATAACAGGTATGGCAACGGCAATGTTTCTTTTATAGAATGGTATGTACTCCCTCAATTTCACTTTGCAAATATACTCTACTTTGTTCTATATTTTTTAAATTGCCTTGCTTTAGTTATTTTTGTTCGTTACAGTTTAAAAGGGGGAACATGACAGAAGATATTTTAAAAAAGGCACATCTTTGGTTAACAGAGGCATTTGATGAAGCCACCCGCAATGATGTAAAAAACATGATTGAACACAGCCCTGCAGAACTTGAAGATGCATTTTACAGAAACCTCGAATTTGGAACCGGAGGATTAAGAGGGGTGATGGGTGCCGGCACAAACAGGATTAACAGATATACAATTGGGATGGCAACCCAGGGCTTTGCAAACTATATAAAAGAGCTAATGCCCCGGGACTCCTCTCTTTCAGTTGCAGTGGCGTATGACTGCAGGAATAACAGCAGCTATTTTGCAAAAGTAACTGCCGGTGTCTTTGCGGCAAACGCATTTAAAATATATCTGTACGACACTCTGAGGACCACACCTCAGTTAAGCTTTACCATAAGGGAGCTGAGATGTGTTGCGGGGGTTATGATCACCGCATCTCACAACCCTCCCGAGTATAACGGCTACAAAGTTTACTGGAGTGACGGGGCACAGGTAACATCTCCTCACGACAAGAACATAATTGATTGTGTATTGCAGGTTGACGATCCCTCCAAAGTTAAATTTGACGGAGGAGAGGAGAAGATAACAACAATTGGAAGTGAGATGGATCAGCTGTATCTTAACTCAATTTTGTCTCTTACACTCTCCCGGGAGCTTGTAAAACAGGAGCCCACTCTTAAAATTGTATTCTCTCCCATCCATGGTACAGGAGTGAGAATAGTGCCCGAGGCACTTAGAAGAATGGGTTTTACCAATATCTTCAATGTACCTCAGCAGGATATTACCGACGGTAATTTTCCTACTGTAAAATACCCTAATCCTGAGGAGCATGAAGCTCTTAAAATGGCACTTGACAAAGCAGAAGAGGTAGATGCTCAACTTGTTATGGCAACCGACCCGGACGGTGACCGGTTGGGCGTTGCTGTAAGGGATGATAATAACAGACTTGTGCTTCTTAACGGAAATCAGACTGCATCGCTGCTAACCTACTATCTCCTGGAGCGTATGACTCAAAAAGGGTTGCTCAACAGAGAAAACAGCACTCACTACTATATGGTAAAAACAATAGTTACCACAGATCTGCTTACATCAATATCTCAAAGCTACGGTGTGGAGATGTTTAATGTACTTACCGGGTTTAAATACATTGCCGGGGTTGTTAAGAGTTTGGAGGGAAAGAGAGTTTTTATCGGTGGAGGAGAAGAGAGTTATGGGTTTAATGCCGGTGAATTTGTGAGAGATAAAGACGCAGTAATCTCCTGTTGCCTGGTTGCCGAGGCAGCTGTCTGGGCAAAGAGCAGAGGAACAACCCTCTACGGCCTTTTAAAAGAGATATATCTTAAATTCGGCCTCTACAAAGAGCATATGGTATCTCTTACAAAAAAGGGGAAAGAGGGACAGGAGAGAATAATGGAGATTATGAGTGAGTTAAGGAGTACGCCACCTGAATCGCTTAACGGATACCCTGTTGTACTTATTCACGACTACCTCAGGTGTGAAACAACCGATATGGTAAGTGACTTAAGATATAAAACAGGACTTCCAAAATCGGATGTTTTGCAGTTTATATGCAGCGATAACACAATTGTATCGGTTAGACCATCCGGAACAGAACCCAAAATTAAGTTCTATTTTGGAGTAAGGGCAGTCGTGTCATCATATCAGCAGCTTGAAGAAGCAGAAATACAGTTAGATAAAAAAATTGAGAAGCTTTCTGCAAGGATGCTCTCGTATTAAGTAACCAAACCACAGCATCGGAAAAATATGAAAATATTCCAGAGAGTATCACTGATAATTTTACTGTTAACCTCATATCAATATATAAATTCCGCCGGCTCATATTCCATTGTGAGTGCATCTGCATACAGAGGTTCCAACATTGTTGACGACCTTATGGAGAAGATGACGGTAAGAGAGAAGCTGGCACAGCTTTTCATAGTCTCTTTTTCGGGTGATGCACGCAACAGAAGCACAATTGAGGCAATCAAACTTATTGAAACAGAGAAGATAGGTGGGCTGATAATTATGAATTCGGGGCTTACCGCAGGTGCCAGGATGATTAATCACCTGCAAAGTCTCTCTCAGATTCCACTGCTTGTAACAATAGACGGAGAGTGGGGTGCCTCTATGAGGTTCGACTCCATTGTCCCTTTCCCAAGGAAAATGCAGCTGGGTGCACTTCAACACGACTCTTTGGTATATAAGACAGAGTTTGCAATAGGAGAGCAGGTAAAAAGATTAGGAATACAGGTTAACTATGCCCCAACTGTTGACATTAACAGCAACCCCAGAAATCCTGTAATAAATACACGCTCTTTTGGAGAACTGCCCGGAGTGGTTGCCCTTTACGGCAGATCGTATATGAGAGGAATGAGGGATGCCGGAGTTCTGGGCTCTGCAAAACACTTTCCCGGACATGGCGACACAGAGGTTGACTCACACCACGCTTTGCCCCTTTTAACCTTTACCAAAAGGAGAATTGACTCTCTGGAGCTCTACCCCTTCAGGTTTCTTATAGAGGCAGGGGTTGATATGGTGATGATAGGTCATCTGGAGATTCCATCACTTGACAGTACAGGCAGACCCAGCTCAATATCATATCCAATTGTTACGGACTTGCTTCGTAAAGAATTGGAGTACAACGGAATAATTATATCTGATGCTTTAAACATGAAAGGGGTATCGGAGTATATGGCTCCCGAACTTTTACCCCTTGAGGCCTATAAGGCAGGTTGTGACTTTATTCTTATG
The DNA here is from genome assembly GCA_964585795.1 of uncultured Muribaculaceae bacterium. Classification (GTDB taxonomy): domain Bacteria; phylum Bacteroidota; class Bacteroidia; order Bacteroidales; family UBA932; genus Bact-08. The sequence continues at coordinate 7,894 of CAZPFI010000034.1, forward strand.
CCCGAAAATGTCTCAGAGGCATTAACAGTAATGGAGAGGGCAGTAGAGAGAGGAGAGATATCAATGCACAGTCTCAATATGAGGTGCAAAAAGATGTTGAATATGAAACTTAATCTGGGTCTGCTCTCTGAGAGACCTGTTATTGAGATGGATAACCTGTATAAAGATTTAAATCACCCCTGGTACCTCTCATTAATCTCACAGATTGCACAAAACTCGGTAACATTGGTTATAAACAGAGATGAGACCATCCCTGTAAAGAGTCTCTCAGGCGAAAAGTTTGGTTATATATCCGTGGGTGGTGACAGGAACGGAAAAGAGTTTGCCGGGATGCTGATGAACTACACTCATATAGATACAATAGTGCTTAGAGGAAACTACCGTCAGATACATCTGAAAGGGGCTTTGGAAAAGATGTCGTCAAAGAGTCACATAATTATTGCAGCTCATAATACCGATGCAAGACCTCAAAGAGATTTTGGCCTGAACGATAAAGAGATGAAGATGTTAACCGACTTTGCAAAGGATAAGAAAGTTACATTTGCATATTTTGGAAACCCACTTGCAATCCCATTCTTAGGCGATTATAATAACTTCTCCTCAATGATTGTTGGCTACTCCAACACCCTTTACAACAACAATGCAGTTGCACAGATGATCTTTGGTTCTGCAGCAGCAATAGGCAGACTGCCGGTTACATCAGGTGAGTTTGTGGCAGGTCATTCGCTCTATTCAGAAGGAGATCTGAGGATATCCTATATAATGCCGGAAGATATAGGCAATGAGACAAGTATGCTCGACTCTGCGGTTTCATCTCTCATTTCAAAAGATATCGAAAAGGGGCTCTACACTTCTGCAGGAGTTCTGCTTATGAAAGATCACCGTGTTATCTACAACAAAAACTTTGGAGCATCTGCACAAAATAACACATTTGCACTTAACAGAATGTCGGGACTGTTATCGACACTGCCCGCAATTCTGCACCTGAACCAAAAAGGAGATCTCTCTCTGGAGGATTTTGCAGGCAAATACCTCAAAAGGAGATCGGATGCTGCACTTAGAAATGTACTGATATCCGACCTTCTTATGCACCGTTCGCCTTTGAGCGGGTCAGAGACATACTCACACAGCTACTCTGCTGCAAACGACATTGCTCTCACTCAAATTGCAGAACAGGTTACCTCACAGCCAATCTCGCGTTATGTACAGGATATACTTCTCGATAGGGCCGGCATGAGTTCTACCCGGTTCATTGGCGATAAAATCTATACCAACACCAACGACATAGCCAAATATATCTCCATAGCAGGCAGGGGAGGAGTCTATGGAGGGGTCAGAATTTTTGACACAGAGAGTTCGGGTCTGACAGAGCAGTTTATGCACTACTATTCATCATCCTTGAACGGATCAATTGTTTGGCACGACAACAATAGCGGTTTTACCCTAATATACCTCAATGATAAAGATGAAGCAATACTGAGTGAGAGCAACAGGGTAATTACAGGCCATCTGTTAAGAAGAGCTATAATCGATTTGCTTAAACTTTAGCCCCAGTTATGTGCAGAACAGTGTTGTAAAGAATGTAGAGGGCAAAAATTACTACAAAAATAAGTGACCAGGTTGATGATGTAGCTATTACCGGAATAACGGCAATTAATGCAATTGCTGCAAAAATGAAAAATCTCCTGTTTTCGGCAAACCTCAGGTTTTTGAATTTTAGCGAGAACATTGTAATGTTGCTGGTAAGAAGCAGAGAGAGAACAACGGAGAGCAGAGGGATGAAAAAGAGATTGTCAAAGATAAAATCAATGCCGCTGTTATAGACAGAGAAGTGTACTATCATTGCAATAAAAAGCGCGTTGGCAGGAGTGGGCAACCCCCTGAACGATTTTACCTGTGTGTCATCTACATTGAATTTTGCAAGTCTCAGGGCAGAGAAAAGAGTTATGAGTAACGGTGTAAAAGAGAGTATTTCAATGGGAACAGTGCTGAAGCTTTGAGTAATAACAGGGGAGAGGTAGGTATCAAATCGCTGATAAAGCAGTATGGAGGGAGCCAGACCAAAACTTACCAGATCTGACAGTGAGTCCAGCTCCTTTCCAACATTGGAGTATGCATTAAGCAATCGTGAAGCAAATCCGTCAAGAAAATCGAATAGCGATGCCAGTACAATAAGATAGACGGCAAAAAGTTGCCACCCCTTCAACCCGTATATCACTGCCAGCGCCCCGCAGAACAGGTTAAGTAATGTTATAAAATTGGGGATATGCTTCCTGACTCCCATAACTGCTCTTTATTAAAATATTAAATACCCAGTTTTGCCCTGATATGTGCAGGGACAGAGTGTTTGTTAACCATAACCGATATGGTCTTGGCTCTTACAAAGCTTTGGGACATGTTAAGATAACCTCCCATTTTGTTTCTCTCGGTACCCCAGGAGTTTTTTGTAATGTAATACTTGTTGCCATTTTGATCTTTGGCAATACCGGTTAACAGCATAAGGTGGTCGTCTGTAGTTGTGAAATTCTCGTAACCCTTTTGTCTTATCTGCTCATCCACTTTAACTTCGGGATAGATCTTTTCAAACTTGTAAACCTCTGCATATTTATCCTCTGTACTAAGTTTTTCGAAACGAGCCCTGTCTTCATCAAGAAGTGCCGAGAGGTCTGATAGTTCGGGGTTGATAGCAACTCCGTTTGCGTGTGAAAAGCCCCTTTCGCTTACATCACCGTCCCAGCAAACTGTATATCCCTTGATAAGAGCATTATCTATAACCTCCATTAGTTCGTCCAGAGGCAGGTTGTGGAACCTTGCATGATCCCAGTTATCGGGAACCTCAATTACCGACTCTTTGTAAAACGGAATGTGGGTAAAACTGGTAAGGTTCACATAATCGTCCATATTAAGCCCCAGATGTTTGGCAAAAGTTAAAGGAGTGTACTCCCTGCCTTTGTACATAAACTTTTGGGGCAGAGGACCAAGATATATATCCATCAAAGAGTTAACCAGTTTGTAATATTCGGGGCTTCTATCCTTAAGCTCTACAACCACACCCGAAATTGCATTTACAAATCTGTTGAGCTCCCTGTGGTTATTGAGAGGAGAGTCGTAATTAATTCCGTTGTAAACCTCTTGCGGAACAATACCATGTTTGGCCACAATATTTGTGAACATATGTGCCAGACTTCCCTGTCCAAGATTCCCTTTCCCTCTGCGAAGATAGTTGTCGTCCATTCTGTTGAGGTAGTTTATCCTCACCACATACATCTCTGCAAGGTCGAACTCACCCTTACCCATCCTTAGAAGCTCCGATTCTAAAAAGGCGGCAGTTGCATAACTCCAGCAGGTACCGCTGCTTGCCTGATTCTTAACAGGTGTTGCCGGGTTCCGTACAACATCGGTGAAAATGTACCCCTGTGCAGTGAGGGTGAATGAGTAAACTGAGATAAGAACGGTTATTAAAACCTTTACAAGATTTTTCATAGTAATTCTCTGTTTGAAAGTTAATTTATTTTATACCGAGTTTTGTTCTGATAGCTGCAGGTATCGAGTTTTTATGAACCACAATGTTCATTGTCTTGTACTTAACATAAGTTTGGGAGACATACCATATACCCTTGTAATCTCCTGTCTCTCCCCATGAGTTCTTAACAACATAGTATATGTTGCCGTTTTGATCTTTGGCTATGCCATAGATATGCATACCATGATCGTCAGTAGTCTGGCCATTATCGAATGCCACCTGTCTTATCTGCTGGTCAATTACCTTCTCGGGAACAATCTGCTCTAAGCTGTATAATTTACTATCCATCTCACTCCGGGGAACGCCCAGCCACCTCTGCTGATCGCTTCCCGACATATTGGTAACCTCGGTCTCGGGTACAATAGCCACACCTTTACGGGTGAACCCCTTTTCGCTTACATCCGATGCCCATAGAACTGTATAACCGTTGTATATTGCAAAATCGAAAATTTGCATGAACTCATCAATCGGCAGGTTGTAAGATCTGTCCCATCTCCAGTTGTCGGGAATCTCCAGTGCAAACTGAGAGTAAAACGGCTGGTGGTTGTAAGAGGTAACAGAAACATAGTCATCTGCATCAAGCCCCAGCATTTTGGCAAAGCTTTGCGGAGTGTACTCCTTTCCCATATAACTGAAAGTTTGTGGGACAGGTCCCAGGTAAGCGTTGAGGATGCCTCTGAAGCCCTCTTTCCAGGCAGGGGTGTATTTACCGTTGGGGTTTCGCAGCAGTGCCTTTACATAGCCGCTCAAAGCAGCATCCATCTCGTTGTGAATATGAGTCTTCTCACCATAGTTGAGACCCGGCATAACCTCTTCGGGCACAATGCCGTAGTTTTTCCAGACATGCAGAACATCCCCGAAAGAGCTTCCGGGAGCAAAGTTTATATTGCCCGATGTTCTGATGAATTTGTCTGCCTTATCGTAGTATGCATTAGATACAATAAACATCTCAGAGAGGTCGTGTTGGCCCTTGCCTGTTCTTATAAGCTCCGACTCCATAAACGACAGAGCCGAAAAGCTCCAGCAGGTGCTGGTTCTGTTTTGATTTTTGATGCCTGTAACAGGTAACTCTTTAATAATCTCAAATTTATATCCCTCAGGAGGAGTTGTTTCATTTTGAGCAACTCCACAAATCCAGAATAGCGATAACAGGAGAACTCCTGCAATTATTTTTCTCATAACAGTTTTAATTAAGTTTTTTCAAAGTTATTAAAAAAAACTTATGCATTGTAAGGTGATGAGTTATTGAAACCGGTGTCAGGGAATGTTTATGTATTTATGTGTCTGCAGAGAGATGCTCCACCGAGGATGCTGCTTAACATACTCCACTATACCCGGTGTTATCTCCTTAACCCTGCTCCACTCGGGCTGCAGATATAAAAGACACTCTTTACCTACCTTTTTGCTGTACTCTTCCGCCCACAGAAAATCCTCCGGTTTTTGAATAATTACTTTCAGTTCCGATGCCTTTAGGCATATATCTTCAAGAGGAGGTTTGTTCCTTTTTGGTGAGAGACATATCCAGTCGAAGGAGCCGCTTAACGGATAGCAGCCGGAGGTCTCCAGGAAGATCTCCATTTTACTCTCCCTTAAAAGCGCACACAGCTTATCCAAAGGGTAGCGCAACGGCTCGCCCCCGGTTATGACAATAGATTTTGCAGCACATTTAATGGCTTCATCCACAATGTGTTCAATTGTTACAGGGGGGTAAAGACCGGGGTTCCAGGTCTCCTTGGCATCACACCAGCTGCAACCCACATCACACCCTCCCAATCTGATAAAGAAAGCGGCTTTTCCTGTGTTATAACCCTCTCCCTGAATGGAATAAAAGCTCTCTGCAAGTGGCAGCAGCTCTCCTCCCTTAAGTTGCGGATAGTCCATCTTTTTTCTGCAAAAATAGAAAACAATTGACAAATAGTGTCTTTTTGTCATGTTTGTACAGATGGCAGATTTGTTGCAATAATTATAAAGTAAAAACAGTTAATAAGATAAAGGAGACATACAATGGATAATCAAAAATATGAGGCGCTGTCGAATTATGCTCTCAATCTTAATCAGATGGCAAAAGGTGCAAAACTCGATCCTGTTATCGGAAGGGACGATGAGATAAGAAGGGTGCTGCAGATACTCAGCAGAAGAACAAAAAACAACCCCATACTCATTGGTGAGCCGGGTGTGGGCAAGACTGCAATAGCTGAGGGGATAGCCCAGAGGATTGTTCAGGGAGATGTACCCGGTGACCTTAAGAGTAAAACAATATTCTCTCTGGATATGGGTGCATTGATAGCCGGAGCCAAATACAAAGGGGAGTTTGAAGAGCGTTTAAAAGCGGTTGTAAAAGAGGTAATTGAAAGTAATGGAGATGTTATACTATTTATAGATGAGATACATACACTGGTGGGTGCAGGAAGAAGCGATGGGGCAATGGATGCAGCAAACATTCTTAAACCGGCACTTGCAAGAGGCGAATTGAGGGCTGTTGGCTCCACCACACTGGATGAGTATCAGAAGTATTTCGAAAAGGACAAAGCACTTGAGCGGAGGTTCCAGATGGTTATAATTGACGAACCCTCTCCCCAGGAGGCGGTTTCCATACTCAGAGGCCTAAAGGAGAGATACGAGAACCACCACAAGGTGCAGATAAAGGACGATGCACTTATTGCAGCGGTAGATCTCTCGCACAGATACATCACATCGAGGTTTCTTCCCGATAAGGCGATCGACCTCATAGACGAAGCGGCATCACGGCTCCGGCTGGAGATGAACTCTGTTCCCGAATCAATTGATGAACTCAACAGAAAGATTAGGCAGCTTGAGATAGAGCGTGAAGCTATTAAGAGAGAGGGAGACAAAAAGAAGACAGAGGAGCTTGCCGGTCAGATTAAGCAGCTTGAAAAAGAGCAAAACCAAAAGATGGAACAGTGGAGGGCAGAGAGAGAGATTGTGGAGGAGATACAAAAGAGAAAAATTGAGATTGAGGAGCTCAAATTCAAAGCATCTGAGGCGGAGAGAGGCGGAGATTACGGCAAGGTTGCCGAGCTGCGATACGGTAAGATTGTGGAGATTCAGAAGAGAATGGAGGAGTTGATGAAACAGAAGGAGAGCTTATCTCTCACAATGATAAAAGAGTTTGTAGAGCCGGAGGATATAGCCGAGGTAGTCTCAAAATGGACAGGAATACCAGTAAACAGAATGCTGGAGAGCGAAAAAGATAAGTTGCTTAGGATGGAGGAGGAGCTTCACAAAAGGGTAATAGGTCAACAGGAGGCAATAAGCGCAGTGTCCGACGCAATAAGAAGGAGCAGGGCAGGGCTCTCCGATACAAAAAAACCAATCGGTTCGTTCCTCTTCCTGGGTACAACAGGGGTGGGTAAGACCGAGCTTGCAAAAGCTTTGGCAACCTTCCTTTTCAACGACGAGAACCTCATAACCAGAATTGACATGAGCGAATACCAGGAGAGACACTCAGTATCGAGACTGGTTGGAGCACCTCCCGGCTATATAGGTTATGAAGAGGGAGGCCAGCTTACCGAGTCGGTAAGAAGAAAACCCTATTCGGTAATACTGCTCGATGAGATAGAGAAGGCACACCCCGATGTCTTTAATCTTCTGCTGCAGGTTCTGGATGATGGACGGCTTACAGACAACAAAGGCCGCACAGTTAACTTCAAAAACACCATTCTGATAATGACCTCCAATGCCGGGTCGGAAATTATCAGGGAGAACCTTGCTCTGGTTGACGGAGATAATGATGCCGAAATCTTTGAAAAGACCTTAAGAGAGGTTACAGAGCTGCTTAAGAACAATATAAGGCCCGAGTTTCTCAACAGGATAGATGAGATTATTATGTTCCATCCACTAACAATGGATAACCTTAAAGATATACTTAAGCTTCAGATAGAGATGGTAAGGGAGCGGATGCTGCAGATGGGTGTTACGCTGGAGTTCACACAGTATGCAATGGATTTTCTGTGCAGTAAAGGTTACGACATTACATACGGCGCAAGACCACTTAAAAGAGTGTTGCAGCGAGAGCTGGTAAACGAATTGGCAAAATCGATCCTTAAAGGAGAACTAAATAAAGAGAAGCCGGTTATTGTGGACTGCTTCGAAGATAATCTGGTATTTAGGAACTAGCTGTACAGATAGCGTTTTATCTTAAGAGTGGCTGTCTTCTCAAAAGGGACTGTCTGTTCCACAATCTCGCTTATGCGCGATGATTTGTTTACCCTTTCGTTAATATGTTTCAGCAGATCTTGTTTAACCTTGTTAACCGCCTGCGTTAAACTCGAACTGCCGTTACCGGGAGAGTGAAGCTCGTTTTTTATCTCTTCGTAATTGAGATAGACCTTAGCCACAAGCTTGCCCTTTTTCTGCACAACCACCGACTCCAGAACAAGATCGAAATCATTAATGACGCTCTCAATGTCCTCGGGGTAAATGTTCTCCCCGTTAGGGCCGGTAATCATATTGTCGTTTCTCCCCTTGATAAAGAGATTGCCGGTTTTGTCCATATAGCCCACATCTTTGGTGCGGAACCAACCATCCGCAGTAAATGCGGCAGCAGTAGAGTCCTCATCCTTATAGTATCCGGGCATTACATTGGGTCCCTTAACCACAACCTCACCAACACCCTCGCTGTTTGGGTTTAATATCTTCATCTGTACGCCCTTTAAAGGAACACCGGCTGACTGCCACTTTACCTTACCCGGCATAGCAGCCGAGAGCAGAGGCGAAGTCTCTGTAAGACCGTAACCCACAGCATACGGAACACCGGCATCAATGAGAAACTGCTCGGTAACACCATCTATCCGCGCACCGCCTATACCAAAGAAGCGAAGATTGCCTCCGAAAGTATCCAGCAGTTTCCTGCCCGCCATACGGTGAAAAGCCCTTCTGAGAACAGGAATGGAGTACAACCATCTTCTAACAATGTTTGCGGTGAAAACAGGCCTTATCTTAATCTTGTATATCTTCTCAACTATAAGGGGAACACTTAGCATAATGGTAGGCCTTATTAGCTGCATTGCAGGAATTAGTGTCATTGGAGTGGGAGGGGTATCGAGATATACAACCGAAGCCCCGCAACTGAATGGGAGCAGCATTCCTATACTGCACTCATAAGTGTGTGAAAGAGGCAATATAGAGAGAAAGATATCGTTTTTTGTAACCGGGAAAAGCGCCGATGACATATATGTCTGATGCACCAGGTTTGAGTGAGTAAGCATCACTCCCTTTGAAGCACCCGTTGTACCCGAAGT
>CAZPFI010000035.1:0-16570 GCA_964585795.1 uncultured Muribaculaceae bacterium
GTGTGGCAGACAATCTGTCAAATTATGTATCATACCCCAAGCTTGTTGGAGAGACAGGTGGCAAAGATTTTATTTTTGTGCATAACACAGCAAATCCGGTTGAGGTAGCAACTGCAATCATAAGAGGGGCCTTTGAATATCAAGGGCAGAAATGCTCTGCTGCTTCTCGTGCATATATTCCCTCCTCTTTGTGGAAAGAGATAAAAAATACTCTTTTAGAACAGGTTTCGCGCGTAAAGGTGGGAGATGTAATGGATTTGGGTAATTTTATGAATGCAGTTATTGATGAGAGCTCATTTGATAGTATTATGCACTATATAAATCTGGCAAAAGCTTCAAACGAATGTAAAATTCTATGGGGAGGTACCGGAGATAAATCACTTGGTTATTATATTCAGCCAACAATAATTGAAACATCCAACCCGTACTTTACCACAATGAGAGAGGAGATATTTGGGCCGGTGATGACAATTTATGTATACGAGGATAAAGATCTTACCGAAACGCTTGAGATATGTGACAGAACCTCTCCATATGCTCTTACCGGTTCGGTCTTTGCAAATGACAGATACGCTATAGAGCAAGTTAGCAGAGCACTCAGGTACACAGCCGGCAATTTCTATGTAAATGATAAACCTACAGGGGCTGTTGTAGGGATGCAACCCTTTGGAGGTTCCAGAGGTTCCGGCACCAACGATAAAGCCGGAGGAAGTTATAACTTGCTAAGATGGGTAAGTCCAAGAACAATTAAGGAGACTTTTGTGCCGGACCGTGATTTCAGATACGGTTACATGGATCTTTAAGGGAAACCCATATATTTGGTAATTATTTCGGTTAAGAATAATCTCTAATATTTGATTATCTCCTGACAATAGAGTATTTTTAATCTGTTTAATGGATATGTCAAATGAAAAAGCAATTGGTTGAAGGTTTCATACATGTACCTGACGGTAATGTGTGGTACAAGATTTATGGAATTGAAAAAGAGGGAGAACCGCTTCTTGTAATACATGGCGGGCCGGGAGCTTCCCACGATTATCTTTTACCATTAGCCGGACTGGCTACACGGAGGCCTGTAATTTTTTATGATCAGCTTGGTTGCGGCAACTCCGAAAAGCCTTTAGAGGCCAATCTCAGGACAACAGAGAGTTATGTGCGTGAATTGGAAATACTTTGTAAAGAACTGGAGTTAAATAATTATCATATTCTTGGACAATCCTGGGGGGCAGCACTTGCAATCGAGTATCTCCTAACCATCAAGCCGCATGGGATTAAATCGCTTATACTCTCTGCTCCACTTATTAGCACCTCGTTATGGGTTGAAGATCAGAGGCACTACATTAACATGATGCCACTTGAGACAAGAGAGACTATTAACAGATGCGAAGAGGAGGAGGATTACAGCAATGCACTCTACCAGGATGCTATGATGGAATTTTATAAAAGACATCTATGCAGAATGGATCCATGGCCCGATTGTCTCAATGCTACATTCGAGAAGATGAATTCAGCTGTTTATAATCATATGTGGGGGCCGAGTGAGTTTACTGTAACGGGAGTCCTTAAAGATTTTGACAGAACAGACCATCTTCACCAGATTACCATTCCGGTGCTACTTACTGCTGGGGAGTACGATGAAGCAACGCCGGAGCGAATATCTTATTTTGCAGGCAAATTCCCGTCATCGGAGATTTATGTTTTCAAAGGTGCCTCACACTCGCATCACCTGGAGTGTCAGGGTGAGTATCTTAAAGTTGTTGATGAGTTTCTTTCACGGTAAGTTTTAACATCAAATGTCTGTATTGGTTTTTATTAATCATTTATTTGATAATGGATATTCTTAAAATATCAACGGCGCAGTTCGAGAACAGGAGCGGGGATAAGAGTTACAATATTTCTGTAATTGAACGACTTGCTAAGAAAGCATCTCAGGAGGGCTCTCATGTTATTGCATTTCATGAATGTTCTGTTACCGGTTACACCTTTGCAAAAGACCTCACAAAAGAGCAGATGCTGAATCTTGCAGAGTTGATTCCGGAAGGTGACAGTATTTTAAAGCTAACCGGTATAGCCCGGAGAAACAACATATGCATTCTGGCCGGATTGTTCGAAAAAGATAAGGAGGACAATCTTTACAAAGCGTATGTTTGCGTAAACAAAGACGGGCTTGTAGCCAAATACAGAAAACTGCACCCCTTTATAAATCCTCATCTTACACCCGGAGACAGTTATTGTCTCTTTGATATCAACGGATACAGATGCGGAATACTTATCTGTTACGACAATAATATAATTGAGAATGTAAGAGCGACAAAATTGTTGGGTGCAGACATTATATTTATGCCGCATGTTACAATGTGTACGCCATCTACCAGGCCCGGTGCCGGTTTTGTTGATAAAAAACTATGGGAAAATCGTGAAACCGATCCAACATCATTACGACTGGAATTTGATGGGATGAAGGGCAGAAGCTGGCTTATGAAATGGTTGCCTTCCAGGGCATACGACAATGCTGTTTATGTGGTTTTTTCAAACCCGATAGGTATGGACGGAGACCAGTTAAAAAACGGCTGCTCGATGATAATCGATCCCTTTGGAGATGTTATTGCAGAGTGCCGCTCATTTGATGACAGCTTTGTTACAGCATCAATAACTCCGGAGAAACTCATCAAGGCAGGAGGGTCAAGATATATCAAAGCCAGGCGTCCCGAATTGTACAGAGACATAATTGGAATGGACAATCAACCGGAACAAAAAGTAATTTGGATGGAAAACTTTTAAATATATAGACGATGAAACTAATTAAGGAGTTCAAAACATTTGCTATGCGGGGTAATGTAATTGACCTCGCCATAGGTATTATTATCGGAGGAGCTTTTGGAAAGATTGTCTCCTCTGTTGTTTCGGACATCATTATGCCTCCGATAGGATTATTGGTGGGCGGTGTTAATTTTACCGACCTAAAGATTATTCTAAAAGAAGCCGACCCGGCAGTTACTCTCAATTATGGCAATTTCCTTCAGGTAGTATTCGATTTTGTTATTATTGCATTTGCAATATTTATGATGATTAAAGCAATTAATGCTGCAAAAACAAAAGAGGAAGCAACTCCTCCACCTCCTCCCAAACCCTCAGAGGAGGTTATTCTGCTTAAAGAGATAAGAGATTTACTGAAGAAATGACTTGATATCTCCAAACACTCAAAGGTTATATCGTAATCTTAAAAGTTTAAATAGCCAAATGAACCGGAAACCTGCAGTTGCGGGACAGTTTTACCCCTCAGACCCTCTTGAGTTAAAAAGAGAGCTGGAGGGGTATTTTGCCAACGCGCTACCAAGGAGGTGTAATAATGTAAGAGCTGTTATTGCACCGCATGCCGGTTATCTGTTCTCCGGACAGGTAGCAGCTTCGGGCTTTAATCAGATTGAGTCGGGTGTAAAGTACAAAAGAGTTTTTTTGATAGGTTCTTCACACACAACCCGTTTTGAGGGGGCATCGTTATACTGCGAAGGGAACTTTAAAATGCCCTATGGCAGCGAAATTGTTGATGTTGATCTTGCTAAAAAGTTGATAAATAAATATCCCGGTTTTTTTGTCAGGGATTCACAACCTCATATCTCTGAGCACAGTCTGGAGGTTCAACTCCCATTTCTGCACTATTTGCTAAAGCCGGGATATAAAATTGTACCTGTAATAATTGGCTCGTCGGACAACCTGGTATGCAAGACAATTGCCGGTGTCCTTAAATCGTATTTAAAGCCGGATAATCTGTTTGTTATTAGTAGCGATTTTTCTCATTATCCGTCATACAGCCATGCAATAGATAATGATAAAAGAACAATGGATGCAATAGTCACAAACAATCCAAATACTCTCATTAACACTATTGAGCAGAACAGATTACAAAATATCAGAGGCCTCTATACTTCTCTATGTGGTTTTAGCTCTGTGCTTATGCTTATGTATATGACAAGTGGAGATGAAAAATTTTTATATAAACCCATACATTATTTAAACTCAGGGGATAACAAATATTTCGGAGAGAAGGACAGAGTGGTGGGATATTGGGCAATAGCTGTGGAGGAGAGGAGTTCTTCCCAAATCTTTTTAACTGACAGTGAGAAGGAAACATTAAAGAGGATTGCAAAAGAGGCAATAGATTTTGAAGTAACGAAGCAAAGAGGTAAAGGTGTAAGAAGAGAGGAAATTACTAAAGGACTGAGGATAGAGTGCGGAGTTTTTGTTACCATTTACAGAAATGGCAGATTGAGGGGTTGTATCGGAAATACATGGTGTGACAAACCTATATATGAGAGTGTTGCCAGAGTGGCAAGACTATCTGCAAGTTCCGACTACCGTTTTCCGCCTCTTGAACGCAGTGAACTAAGTGATATTGTGGTTGAGATATCTTTACTCTCGGAACCGCACAAAATTGAAGATATATCTCAGATAGTACCCGGTAGGGATGGGATTCTTATTAAAAAAGGAACGAACTCGGGGTTGTTCCTCCCTCAGGTTGCCAAAGAGAGGAATTGGAATACCCAAGAGATGCTGGGACACTGCTCCAGAGATAAAGCCGGTATTGGGTGGGATGGATGGAGAGATGCCGAAATATTTACTTTTACATCTACAGTCATAAAATAAAAATATGTTTGTTGGCTAATTCCATACGCCCTTTAAATGGTGAGAGCACTCTGTACAGTTTCCATTTTTTAAATTCAGCTCAACAACACGATAGCCCAGTCTTTTTACTAAAACTTTGCTGCATCCCGGACATAAAGTATCATCTGCATTAAGGTGAGGTATATTCCCGGGGTAGACGAATTTGATACCGGCGTCAATTGCAATTTTTACGGCTTTTATGATTGTCTCTTCGGGCGTTGCTTGCAAAGACTCCATATTATAAGTAGGATAGAAGCGACTTAAATGAAGAGGTGTTTCTTCGAATCCGTTTTCTGCCAACCAATTACACATATTTTCGATCATTGCCAGATTATCTGTCCAGCCGGGAATAATGAGATTGGTAATCTCCAACCAAACACCATGGTCTTTTAATACTTTAAGGGAGTTGAGTACAGGTTCGAGATATCCTCCGCTTATTTTATAATAAAGTCCGGTGTCGAAACATTTTAAATCGATATTGGCAGCATCCAGATTTTTACAGAGCTGTTTCAGGGGATCTTCATTAATGTACCCGTTGGAGACCATTATCGATTTTATGCCGTTCCTTTTAGCCAGATCTGCAGTATCACACATAAATTCATAAAAAACTGTAGGTTCGGTGTATGTAAATGCAATTGCCTTTATATTTTGAAAAAGCGCGTGGTTAACCACCTCCTCCGGCGTGAATATCATGTGTTTCACCTCTGTCGAAGAGTGTTGTGAAATGGACCAGTTTTGGCAATTAAGGCATCTTAGATTGCACCCTGCCGATGCAATGGAGAGAACTTTGCTTCCCGGAAGGAAGTGGTATAATGGTTTTTTTTCAACCGGATCGGCACAAATCGAGCATAAATTTCCGTAATTGAGCGTGTAGAGAATATCGTTAATGTTAATCCGGCTTCTGCAAAGTCCCCTCATTCCTTGGGCAACAACACACATGTGAGGACACAGAGTACAAATCAATCGTTTTGTGTTCTGCTGGTAACGAGCAGATATACAATATGTATCTTTATAAATCAAAATAACCAGAACCTAATTATATCAAAGGTAGAAAAGAAAACTTGAAAAAAAATTTGCAGTTATAAAGAAATGTTGTACTTTTGACCGACCGTTCAATCAATAAAAATCATGTCACCAAGAACACCGGAGCAATTCAATAGTATAAGAGAAGATAAGAGAGAACTTATCAAAACAACAGCTTTAAAACTATTTGCAGTTAAGGGTTATTACAGTACATCCGTCAGCGAAATTGCACATCAGGCAGGTATCTCTAAAGGGCTTATGTATAACTACTACCTTAGTAAAGAGGATCTATTATCGTCAATCTTTTCGGAAATGATAAATATGGTCTCTTTACTAATAAATCCTGACAGCGATCAGGAGATAACCGACGATGAAATGGTTAGTTTCTTTGACAAATTCATCAATTCTTTGAGTAGTAAAAGAGACTATTGGATACTGTTCTATCAGCTGTCAATTCAACCCGATGTATTTAAGTTTCTTGTAGATAAAATCGAGAGCGGGCAGATTCTGATCAATTATAATATGCTTATATATAAATATTTCGCAGAAAGATTCGAAAACCCGCAGGAGGAGATGCTTTTTTTTACATCTGTAATAAAGGGTTTTAGTACTATTTATATTTTCAGCCCTCAGACAGTAGGAGAGAATCTTATTCCGGCTTTCAAAGAGAGATTAATTAAGTTGTTAATAAGAAATAAAAAAATATAAAAAACAACAAAACCGGTAGAACATGAAAAAAGGAATTGGTTATTACAAAATCATTTTGACAGTCGCAATGCTGGTAACAGCATTATGGTGTGTTGCTCAGGATGCAAAAGAGATTATCCGCAGGGTTGAAGACAATATGCGCGGAGATGCATCTTACAGCGAAATAACAATGACAACACAGCGTCCGCGATACACCAGAGAAGTCTCTATGAGGTCGTGGAGTCTTGGAGATGACTATGCTCTTATAATTGTAACTGCACCTGCAAGAGACAAAGGTACAGCATTTCTTAAACGCGGGAATGAGATCTGGAACTATGTTCCCAGCATTGACAGAACTGTAAAAATGCCTCCAAGTATGATGTCTCAATCCTGGATGGGGTCGGACTTTACAAATGACGATCTGGTGAGAGGAACCTCAACCGTGGACGACTATACACATAAACTTTTACGCACTGAGAAGGTTGATGGTCACGATTGTTTTGTTCTTGAGCTGATTCCTAAACCGGATGCTCCTATTGTATATGACAAAGTGATATACTGGGTGTCAATGCAATATTATCTGCCTGTAAGAGTTGAAAATTATGATGAATTTGGAGACCTTGCAAATACAATAAATTTCAGGGATATTAAGATGATGGGAGGCAGGAATGTACCTGCAGTGATGGAGATGGTACCTGCAAATAAAAGCGGACACAGTACAAAACTGACTACAACCAAAGCAGATTTTGGAATAAAACTGACACAGGGATACTTTACATTGCAAAACCTTACAAATATCAGGTAAATTATGAAACTGATACTTAAATTGGCCTGGCGTAACTTGTGGAGAAACAGAAAGAGGTCATTAATTACAATCAGCTCTGTACTGTTTGCTGTATTGCTAGCCATATTGTTCGACTCTATGGAAAGAGGATCATACGAGAGAATGATTGATAACATGGTTAAATACAGTACAGGTTATATCCAGATACAGGATGTGCTTTTCGAGGAGGAGCCGTCAATTGATAACGCCTTACACTATGATGACAAAATTGAAAAGTTGCTTGATAAACACCAAAAGCTCATCTCTTTTCATGTGCCCCGTATCCAGAGTTTTGCCCTTGCAGCAACCGAGAACACAACCAGAGGTATTATGGTCATG
Organism: uncultured Muribaculaceae bacterium; assembly: GCA_964585795.1. Taxonomy (GTDB): domain Bacteria; phylum Bacteroidota; class Bacteroidia; order Bacteroidales; family UBA932; genus Bact-08. Next base: position 7,535 of record CAZPFI010000035.1, read on the forward strand.
GGAATTGATCCCCAAAAAGAGAGATTGCTGAATAATGTTGCAGAGGATATTAGAGATGGAGAGTTCATTGAGAGAGGAGACAACGATATAGTAATTGCCGATGGTTTGGCAGAGATTCTCAGAATTGGTGTTGGAGATACAATCGTATTGCTGGGGCAGGGTTTTCAGGGGACTACTGCAGCAGGCAAATTCAGGATTAAAGGAGTAGTCGATCTTAAAATACCCGAAATGAGCAATAATACAATCTATATGTCTCTTGAGGGTGCTCAGTGGTTTTATATGGCAGAGGAGCGTCTCACATCCCTGATTATAATGCCGGAGAATGCGAAGCATACTAAACAGCTTGCAAAACAACTAGATAATGATATTGATAAAGAGTGGTACAGAGTACTGACCTGGGAGGAGATGTTGAAAGATCTGCTTGCGCTTATGAAGTTCGATATGGCCGGTTCTATGGTTATGATGATGATACTTTACATAGTAATAACTTTTGGACTGTTTGGAACAATATTGACAATGATGATAGAGAGACAGAGGGAGTTTGGGATGCTGATTTCCCTTGGTATGAAAAGATTCAGGTTAGCTTTAATCTGTTTTACCGAGTCGTTACTTATCTCTATGACCGGAGTGGCTGCAGGAATAGTTGTGTCAATCCCTATAGTTGCCTGGTTTTATTACAACCCCATTCCTCTCACCGGAGAGATTGCACAGACTATGCTGGACTATGGTTTCGAGCCATTTATGCCGTTCTCGGCAGATCCTTCGCTATTTATAAATCAGGCAAAAATTGTTCTGATACTGGCGTTTCTGGTAGGGCTGTATCCAATTTACAAGGTTTATAAGCTTAATTTAATGGATGTTAAAAAGTAGAGAGATGAATACATTGATAAAAATATCCTGGAGAAATATTTGGCGGAACCCAAAGCGAACATTGGTGATGATGTGTGCCATAATGATTGGAATGTGGGCTGCTGTTTTTATTGCGGCAATAATGTTCGGATTGTTGGATCAGCGTTTTAAAACAAGCATATCGCAACATATTTCACATATTCAGATACACAATCCCGAATTTATAAAAGAGCGCAATGTGAAGTATGGCATATTTGATTGGGAAGAGTTGAAAGAGAGCCTGATTGCAGATAGCAGAATAAACACTTTCTCCGGCAGAACTGTTGCCAACGGAATGCTTGCAACAGCAACACTGACAAAAGGAATAAACATAATAGGTGTAGATGCCGAAGCAGAAATGCTAACAACACAACTGAACGAAAATGTGATTGAGGGGAGTTACTTTGGAGATGAGTTAAGAAATGCTGTTTTAATTGGCAAGACGCTTGCAGATAAGACAAAGTTACAGGAACGCTCAAGAGTAGTGCTTACTTTCCAGAATTCACAGGGTGAACTTGTCTCTGCATCTTTCAGGGTTGCCGGAGTTTTTCGTACTGCACACTCGGTGTACGATGAGTTGAATGTCTATGTGACACAAAGTGATCTTAACGGATATGTTGGAGAAGGCACTATTATAAACGAGGTTGCCATAATAGCCAATGAAATTGGAGATGTAAACGCTATGAAGGAGAGTATTGAGAGTCAGTTCCCGGATTTGACGGTACGCACCTGGGCAGAGATATCTCCGGAACTGAGCTTTTTGCAGGAGTTTGGACAGAGAATGCTAATAATCATTCTGGTGATAATACTGTTTGCTCTGGCTTTTGGTCTGGTAAATACAATGCTGATGTCGGTATTTGAGAGGGTTCACGAACTTGGAATGCTCATGGCAGTTGGAATGAATCGCAGACGAATATTTGGAATGATAATGTACGAAACAGCGTTTCTTACAATTTTGGGAGCAGCCGGAGGAATTGTTCTTGGCATAGTTACAACCGGTTTATTGGGAAAAACCGGCTTGAATCTTGGAGCAGTAGGAGGTGACACCCTCAACGATTTTGGGTATCCCTCCATCATCTACCCAAATATAGAACCATCATTCTTCACATCAATGGTTGTACTTGTTATCTTAACTGCGTTCCTTACCTCAATCTATCCTGCTCTCAAGGCACTTCGTCTTAAACCGGCCGAAGCAGTAAGAAAAGAGCTATAAACAATATAAAAGAAATTAACAGAATATACACATAATCATGGAAATCATAAGAACAGAAAACCTGACAAAAATCTACAACGATAATTCGTTGCCTGTTAGAGCACTTGAAGATGTTAATCTCTCTTTTAAACTGGGTGAGTTTACTGCCGTGGTAGGACCTTCCGGAAGTGGAAAGACCACATTCCTCAATATGGTAGGAGGGCTTGACAAGCCCACTTCGGGTAAGATAATTATTGATGGAACTGATATTACCCGATTATCCGATTCAAAACTAATCGATTTTCGCTTGAATAGCATAGGGTTTGTATTTCAGGCATATAATCTTTTGCCGGTCCTTACTGCCAAAGAGAATGTCTCTTTTATTATGCTTTTACAGAAGGCCGGGCAGAAGGAGATGGAAGATAGAGCTGCTGAGCTTTTAAAACAGGTAGGGCTTGAAGATAAAATGGATGTAAGGCCATCGAAGCTTTCTGGAGGACAACAGCAGAGGGTAGCGGTAGCAAGAGCTCTGGCGTCAAAGCCAAAGTTTATACTTGCCGATGAGCCAACTGCCAACCTTGACACAACTTCTGCCATGAATCTTCTTGATATTATGGCACGACTGAATAAGGAGGAGAGTGTTACTCTAATCTTCTCCACTCACGATCAAAGGGTTATTGACCGTGCTCGCAGAGTGATAACACTTGTTGACGGAAAAGTTTCTGAAGACCGTCTGTTCGAAAGATAATTATTTAGAAAAGTGATAAACGAAAATGAGGATTACTCTTTTAGTATTATTGTTGCTATTTGTTTTAACGCCTTCTTTTGCTCAGCCAAACGAAAGCAGAAGTGGAAAACCATTTGTTTTTAAGGGCTATGTAAAAAACATGCCGGCTTTGCAATTTCCCGGTAACAGTGGTGAAGTAAATTTTATGAATTTTTTTCATAATCGCATAAATTTCAGATGGGATATTAATGACAGGTTTCATTTTGCCGTTGAGGGCAGAAACAGATTACTATTTAACAATCTTTTTACAGAGTATCCCGGCTATGCCGATTTGCTTAAACACGACCCGGCCCTCATGGACCTCTCATGGGTTTGGCTAAACAGAGGAGGGTGGATAGGACAGACCAATGTTGACAGATTATATTTAGACTGGCAGAGAGATAACTGGCAAATAAGGGCAGGCAGGCAGCGCATCAACTGGGGGGTTAATATGGTTTAAAATACAAACGACCTGTTTAACACCTACTCATTCTTCGATTTCGACTACCCCGAAAGACCCGGGACTGATGCAATAAGGATACAGCACTTTTTTGGAGAAATGTCACGGTTGCAAATTGCTGTTGCCCCGGCTCGTAACAGTAAAGATATGGTTGCTGCTGCAATGTTAAACCTCAACCGATGGAATTACGACTTTCAGGCGCTGGCCGGATACTACCATAACCGTCTTGCTTTAGGCGGAGGATGGGCAGGTCACATCAAAGGAGCCGGATTCAAAGGTGAGTTTACCTGGTTTTACGATTTTAAGGAGAGAGAGGAGCATGAAAGAGCAAATCTGGTGGCAGCAATTGGTTTCGATTACATGTTTACCAACGGAACATTTGCAATTCTTGAGTTTTTGTACAACGGCGGATATAAGAGAACAGAGGGAGGAAGTTTGTTTATGATAACTCAACCTCTGAGAGCAGACAATATTATGTTCTCTCAATATGCCATAACTCTCAGTGCGTCTCACCAGATTTCGAATCTTATTAGTGGAACTCTTTCTATTATGTCTCTTCCCGATGTTAAAGCAGCTTTTCTCATGCCTGGGATAAAGCTGTCTGTTGCAACAAACCTCGATTTTGAACTGATGTCTCAAATTTTTGCCGGGGGTGAGGGTTCTGTTTTTAAAGATGCAGGTGCCGGATTATTTTTATCGCTTCAATACTCTTTCTAAAATTTAATTATATTATACTTTTTTGTAAATTGCGGGTATTAATTTAAAAACCATTTTATGATAATCACATCAACAGAAAACATCCCCGGAAGGGAGGTAGAATCAATTCTTGGAGTTGCAAGAGGCAGCACAGTAAGAGCAAGAAATATTGGCAGAGACTTTATGGCAGGGTTGAAAAACATAGTAGGAGGTGAGATTGAGGAGTATACCAGACTGCAGGCAGATTCCAGAGAGCAGGCTCTTCAAAGAATGGTTGCCGATGCCAAACGGCTGGGTGCCGATGCAATTGTATGTATGAGGTTCTCTACATCGATGATAATGCAGGGAGCTTCGGAGATACTTGCTTATGGTACGGCGGTTAAACTAAAATAAGATGGATACTGTATCTAAAGTATTGTTTAGTGTGTACGGGATAGCTTTGTTAATTGTTCTGGTTATTCTTGTTTATCTTATTGTTAAACGGATTGACACAAAAGAGAGAGAGGATTTCGAAAAGAGGAGCAATTAAAGCATCCTTGAAACAGACATCAGGAAATGTCTGTACAGATTGAACAAGTGTTTATAGCCCGAAACAGAGAGCTTTAGCAGCAGTCTGTAATGGAGCTTTGGTTCCGGAATGTTACTGCCTTTAATAACAGGATTTAACTCGGGAAAGAGATTATGCGAAATTTTCTGCATATTTCTATCCGAATGTGGGTGCAGCATCAGTTTTCGTTTCGTCACAACTTTATAGCGGATTATTGCCGGAGATAACTCACCCGAATAATCTTTGAATTGCAACTCAAGGAAATCTATAGTTGAAGAGACTCTCATAACATAATCTACTGATGTTGACACAGATTTTGTGTTGTATTGTACATAATGAATAAGAGGGTCACTTATAATGACACTCTTTGATGAGTTCATTATCAATAAAGGAGATGTGGAAAAATCCTCTACCAGGTAATTTCTGAATTTAGCACCGCTGCTCTCCCATAGTTTACGACTGAACATTTTGTTCCATAGAGCAAATGTGTTTTTACCTTCAAGCATCCCTTTGAAGTGACTTAACTTCTGTTTGTCAGTTGTTAATATCTCTCCGGAAAAACTCTTCATTTCTCCCTTTTCGCTGTTCGATTTGTGAATGCAGTAACTGCATATTGCCATCTGGGCGTCATTCTTCTTAATGGCAAAGAATAGTTTTTCGAGTAAGTCGTGCTCGAAATAATCATCCGAGTCGAGGTGAATAATATAATCACCTGTTGAATTTTCGAATCCGGTGTTTCTTGAAACGGAAACACCCATATTACAGCTGTGTTTTATGATTTTGTACCTCCCGGGGGATATATTTGCCTCTAAAATATTACTGGCCAGTTCTATACTGCCATCCTCACCGCAATCATCCACAAGAATTATCTCGTAATTATCACATGACTGATTTACAATTGATTGGATAGATTTGCCTATGAATTTGTTGACTTTGTAAACGGGTATAATTACGGAGATATCCATACTTGTCAGCTTAATAACTCATTAACAAAATTTGTATAATTTTTCCCGGCTTCATAGTTTTCCAAAAAGAACTCTCTTGCAGAGATGCGTAGAGAGTCTCCTTTATCCAATATGGAGTTAATTGCATCAATGAACTGCTCTATGCCGAACATCAAAGGGATGCAAATACCGGAGCGGGAAGTTACAATCTCGGGGTTGCCTCCGGTTTCTGTGGCCAGAACCGGAATGCCGGCACTGATTGCTTCCATAATGGACACAGGAACACCTTCGCTAAGACTAAGGTTTATAAAAACATGGAAATATTTGTTGGACATCAGATCTCTTACCTCACTATTTGACATCTCTCCATACAGCTTTACATTAAGGTTTGAGAGACAGCTATCTCTTACCATTTTTTGAACAGAGTTAAACAAAACGCCATTACCTATATGACTCCAGGTTATCTTTTTTTGCGGATGCTCCGCTGCATAACCAAGAATGCTGCTGTATATGAGATGGACACGCTTTACCTGGTTAACCTGGGAACACGAAATAAATGATACTGTCTCCTCTTTTTTGCAACTCTTATCAATTGCCGGATCTATTCCAAGCCGGCTGACAAAAATTTTCTCCTTATGAGCAGGATAGCGCGATTGTAAAAAAGTTGCTCCATTGAGGGAGACAACATAAAGTGCATCTATTTGGCGAAGACACATATCACGCAGAGGATAATATTTTCCGCGCAGCTCTTCATAAACATCATAACCATGCGCCCTTGATACAATTTTAACAGCTGAGATTAACCCGGTTTGTTTTGCGATGACGGCTCCCAGTACAGTGTGATTGAACCAGTAAGAATAGATTATTAATGGGTCATTACAACAGGAAATATTTTTCAGGTAGTTCTTTACAAGATGCGCTTCTATAATGGCTTTGAAGCCCTGATAAAGATATTTAAACAGATTGACTCTTCTCTTTTCTCCTGATGATAGCATGAGAAAAAGGTAAGGAGAGAATATGGAGCGTATAAAAGCAGAAAGCAGTTGCAAAATGCCTTTTTTTGTTAACAAATCATCTACTGTAACACCTTGAGGGATATCTCTTACACCTGCTCTTTTTGTATATGGCACTATTGTAAGATGTACTCCGGGTTGTAAAAGGTATTTTACCTCATTGGATATGAAGCTCTCTTCGGTAGTACCATAAGGGTAGAAATGTGTGAACAGAAGAACTCTTTTCATTTTGTTTTTTGATGCAGAACCAAAGTTAGTAATAATATATTGGTTAACTTTGGGTATAAACATTCATTTTAAAACGAATTATAATAATTTATCTTGCTAAGTGTAAAAACCTTTGTGTTTAGGAGTATGAAACAGAATACTCACCTTCTTTGGGATGAAAGGGGTGATTGTATTTTTGTTGATGCAGGATGTAACTCCCCAGAAGAGAGAGAGGAGATAGAATGGTATGTTGTTAATCAAAAGCTTAATCCCGTTGCGCTTTTGTTAACGCACGGCCATTTCGATCATATTTTGGGAGCATCTTTCCTTTGTGAGAGATTTGGAATTGAGAGTTGGTTACACAAAGATGACGAGATTGAACTTTTAATGGCTCAAAAGGCCGCCTCAATTTATAATGTTTCTATGCAGAATCTGTTTCTTAAATCTCATAATGTTATTGATGGCACAAACCGGCTTACTTTTGGAGATATTGAGGCAGAGGTTATACATACACCCGGGCACTCAAAAGGATCGGTATGTTATTTAATACGCAGGGAGAACATACTTTTTGCAGGTGACACCATTATAAGGGGGTCAATAGGGTTTTCGAATGACGGGTATGGTGAGTTAATCGAAATTCTAAAGGAGAGGATTGTGGTTTTACCTCCGGAAACAAGAATCTACAGTGGTCATGGGGAGTGTACCACACTTATGGAGGAGCTTAACAGCAACCCGTTTTTTAAGATGATGGTGCGCAAACTGGCTTAAATACCAAGCCAATGTCCACCGTCAAGATGTATCACACTACCGTTTATAAAAGTTGTTTCAGGTTGACACAGGTAATTCACAACTCTTGCCACATCAGCCGGGTTTCCAAGTTGACCGGAGGCATTAAGCTGCCTTATCTGATCTGTTGTTATTACCTCTCCAAGCTTCTTTAATGTGCCTGCATTAATACTGCCGGGAGCTACACAGTTGCTCCTTATTCCTTTCCTGCCATACTCTGCTGTTATAGACTTGGTAAAGGCCTCCATATATGCTTTGGTCCCGGAATAGACTCCCTGTCCGCGGTAAACTTTTGTTGCTGTTACAGATGAAATTCCTATAATTACCCCGTTTCTTTTAATGCACATTTGCGGTATAACTGCCTGACATATCCTGGTATAGGCAATAATATTAACCTGAATACTCTCTTTAAGTGCCTTTAGCTCAATTTGTGGGATAAGCCCGGTATCTGTCCTTGCTGCTGCATAAATTAATATTTCTACATCACTAAGTTGTGAAATAAAATCATCCAGTTGTGCTTCATTGCCAAAATCGGCTTTTATAACTGTTGCTCTATCATTCCACTTTGAGAGTGACTGGATGTTCTTACTGCATTGCAATATCATTGGTTTGTGAAGCTCGGCCAGGAGCTCTGTGATTGCCAGACCAATCTCGGAGCTGGCACCGGTTATAACAATCTTTCCCATCTCAACTGTATCTCTTAATAACTATTGCAGTGTTCTCTCCCCCGAAAGATGAGTTGACTTTCAGTACATAATTCACAGGTATGTGCAATGGATCTCCTTTTATGACATATAGAGGTGCCTCGGGGTCACTGTCTCTGAAATTGACAGTGGGCATTACAACCTGTTCTTTAATTGAGTGTAGTACACCAAGCATCTCTACTGCCCCGCACGAACCAATAAGATGACCAATCTGGCCTTTGAGTGAGAACACCGGAAGCTCTTTTGCTCTGTCTCCAAAAACCTGATAAAGAGCTTTGTACTCTGCAGGGGCATTTTTGGGAGTTCCTGTGCCGTGAAGATGTACACAATCTATCTCACCGGGGGAGATTGATGCATTTTTTATGGCATTTTTTATGGCTGCGGCTAATGAATTTGCAGAGGGATCGGGGTCGGTTATTGCATATGCATCCATAGTTGTAGCGTAACCTGTAATCTCTGCCAGAACATGCTCCTTCACTGCGTTTGCTTCATCTTCCAGCAACATTAACAGAGCACCCTCTCCCAAAACCGTACCGTTGCGGTTGACATCAAACGGTCTACATGCATAAGGTGCGTCACTTCCCGATGCCATTGCTCCAAGATGATAAAACCCGATATAATTCACATAATTTATCATTGAATCGGAACCCCCGGCTATTGCAGCTCTCTTTAACCCTTTTTTTATCATCCTGTACGAAACCCCTATTGCCTGTGTAGATGCTACACAGGCAGCAACAAATAGATTACAGCCGCCTTCTATCCGGTGCCTTGCAGCAATCTCATTTATTAATCTGTTGCTCTGATAGTGAGAACTTAAAGGTGACGGAGTTTCC
>CAZPFI010000036.1:0-16525 GCA_964585795.1 uncultured Muribaculaceae bacterium
AGATCTTCAAGTACCTTCAGTCTTTCGTCCGGCACTATGGTTGAGCCGATGTTTGGCTCAATTGTACAAAAAGGGAAATTGGCAGATTGGGCCTTACCCGAGCTGATACAGTTGAAAAGGGTCGATTTGCCTACATTGGGAAGGCCTACTATTCCACACTTAAGTGCCATTTTATAATACTTTTACAAATTGAGGGTGCGAAATTAACAAAAAAAGGGCGATAAATCTAAAATCGGGTAAAGTTGTTTTAAAATCAGATAAATACACACTCTGTACCTGTGCGTTCAACAGATTATAATGTATATTTAAAAATGAAATAAAAAGTTATGAGATTTACAATTGGCTTGCTTACGCTGTTTATCATTTGCCAATCTCATCTCTATTGCAAAGACCACAGAGATGGTTATCTGTTTATATTCTGGAATCTGGAGAACTTTTTTGACACAAGGTACCATAAAGGTAAAGAGAGAGGAGATTTTACCCTGTACGGAGAGATGAGGTGGGGAAGAAAAAAGTTTACAGCAAAAAGAGATGCAATAGCAAAAACTCTCATTGACGCAGGAGGAGGAGAACTACCTGTTTTTGCAGGGTTTGCCGAGGTGGAAAACAGTTATGTGCTAAAACAGCTGATTGACAATACTCTGCTCAGTTTTGGCGGGTATGAGATTATTCACAAGGACTCCCCTGATACCAGAGGTATAGATGTTGCTCTTATCTACAGAAGAGAGTTTTTCCACCCCTTGTATGCCGGTTTCATTTGTGTTGCACTGCCTGATACATCCGGCAAGACAAGAGACATTCTTTATACCAGCGGCATTCTGGCACAAAAAGACACCATTCATATACTGATAAACCACTGGCCATCAAAGTTTGGAGGAGAGAGAGCATCACGGCCGAAGAGGATGGCTGCAGCATTAGCTCTAAAATTGGTTTGCGACTCAATTCTAGACAGAAACGAAAAGGCCAATATTATAGTTGCCGGCGATTTTAATGACCATCCTGCTTCTGAAACGGTTCTTATGCTAAATCGTTTGAAGAATCTGTCCGACAGTCTGTTTGCCAGGGGAGAGGGCACTATTAAATACAGGGGGGTGTGGCATCTGATAGACCAGATTATGGTCTCTCCCAATTTAACTGACAAAACCGGAACTCTTGTCACCGGCGTTAGTTTTTTTGAGATATTTTCCAGAGATTATCTGCTTGAGAGAGACAAAGCTTTTACCGGAACAAAGCCAAGAAGAACATATATCGGCCCCCGGTACAATGGCGGTATAAGTGATCATTTACCTGTAAGGATGCTGATAACAACAGGCCTGCAAAAAGAATAATCAATTTTAGTACCTTTGTCCTATGTATGTAAAGGCAAAAAAGGCACTAGGCCAGCATTTTCTCAAAGACCCTCTCATTGCAGAGCGCATAGTAAGGTCTCTTGAAGTTTCAAGAGAAGATGGTATTAAGACCGATGTTATGGAAGTAGGCCCCGGCACCGGGGTTCTTACCGCATTTCTTACTGCCGACAAATTTATCAACCTCACTCTTGCTGAGATAGACCCTCAGTCGGTAGAGTACCTTAGAAAGTATTACCCAAACCTTGGAAGTTCTCTTATTGAGGGAGACTTTCTGAGATTAAAACTCGACGAGCTGTTCGGGGGGCAATTTATGATCATTGGTAATTTCCCATACAATATATCTTCTCAGATATTCTTTAAAGTACTTGATTACAGGCAGAGAATCCCCCAGGTTGTGGGAATGGTGCAGAAAGAGGTTGCTGAGAGACTGGCATCACCACCGGGCAAAAAGAGTTACGGGATTCTCTCTGTTCTTCTTCAGGCGTGGTATGATATTGAGTACCTTTTTACGGTGGATGAGCATCAGTTTATCCCTCCTCCAAAGGTTAAGTCGGCTGTTATCCGTTTAAAGAGAAACGGAAGAGAGAGCCTGGGTTGCAGTGAAGATCTGTTTAGGAAAGTGATAAAAGCTACATTTAATCAGAGGCGTAAAACAATAAGAAACTCTATAAAGGCGGTAACAGGAAAAGCAGAACTGCCTGCCAACCACCTTCTTGCTATGAGACCCGAGCAGCTTTCGGTTGAAGAGTTTGTTGAGCTTACAATTTTTGCTCAGGAGTTTATTTCGAATTAATTGCCTCAACAGGGCTGAGATTAGCCGCAGTATAAGCCGGAAGGAAGCCTGCAACCACACCAATTACAGTAGATATCATCAGCCCACGAATAATGTTATAAGCACTCAGCTGCATTGGAAAGCCCTCGCTGTTGCCGGCAACAAGAACAACCAGGAAGACCAGAAAGATTCCAACAGCCCCTCCTGCAAGAGCCAGAACAGCCGCCTCTGCCAGAAACTGGGTAAGTATTGTATACTTCTTGGCTCCCAACGCCTTTTGAATGCCGATAAGACTGGTCCTCTCCTTTACTGATACAAACATTATGTTGGCAATACCAAACCCTCCGATAAGAATAGAGAAACCGCCGATAATCCAGCCGGCAAGATTAATTCCGGCAAAAATCTCTCTTGTGGAATTAAGCAGAAAAGTCATTTCGTTAAGGGCAAAGTTATCCTTCTGTTTGGGCTTTAATCTCCTCACAGCCCTCATTAATTGTCTCATCTCCTGAATAAATTCATCTCTGTCAACATTGTCCTGAGGTTTGAGACAAATCATTGCACCCGAGCTTTTTACATTGAAGAGTGTCCCTGCAAAGCTGTAGGGTGTGAGGATTGAATTGTCGGTATCGAATATATTAACGATGCTTTCGCCGGCTTTTTTCATTACCCCTATCACGCGGGCATTGCCGCTGCCAACCTTTATAATTTTATTAAGCGGCTCTTCTCCGTTAAACAGGTGTTCTGCAACAGAGTGGCCAAGTATTACCACAGGTATTGCAGACTGAGTCTCGGACAGTGAAAAGTAACGCCCTTTGTCTATCTCTACATTTGCAACTTTGTCCCACTCAAAAGTTGGAGCGGTTACAAATCCATCAGAAAAGGAGTTTCGTTTATATTTTACAAGCATTCCTCTGAAGGTGACGAAGGCAACGGCCTCAAGTGTTTTTGAGTTTGCTTTTAAAAAGAGATACTCTTCATATTTTGGTCTGGGACGGGTGCGAAACTCCCACCATTTATACTCCTCGCCCTCTTCGGGGGCAAAAGGAAACTCCTGAACATATACAGTAGTACTTCCAAAACTGTTAAGCCCCCTCTCTACATTGGCCTGGAGGGCATCAACAGCGGTAAACACGGTTACTATTGAGAAGATACCTATTGTTACCCCGAAAAGAGAGAGGAAAGTACGGAATTTATCCCCTTTAAGTGAGCCGAAAGCAAAGCTTATACTCTCGAATATAAGCTTGAAAATCATTGTTAATCTGCGATATGCGTTTATCATGGTACCTCCTTAAAGACCAAGTTTTTTCTTTAAATTCCTAAGTTTGTCAAATGCATCCAGGGGCGAGAGAGTGTTTATGTCAATTTCGTTAAGCTCATCTCTTATCTCTAAAAGGAGCGGATCGTCCAACCTGAAGAACGAGAGTTGATAAGCATCCGGGTCCGGGCTGTTTTTAGATGATGCTCTGCCTCTTCTTTCATTACCCTTCTCCAGCTTCTTTAAAATTCTCTCTGCGTTGGAAACAACCTCCCTTGGCATGCCCGCCATTCTTGCAACATGAATACCGAAGCTGTGCTCTACCCCTCCTCTGCACAATTTGCGCAGAAATATAACTCTTTTTTCCACCTCTTTTACTGAAATATGCCAGTTTTTTACACGGGGGAACTTCTCCTCAAGGTCGTTAAGCTCGTGATAGTGTGTTGCAAAAAGGGTTTTTGCCCTGAACGAGGGGTGTTCATGAAGGTACTCAACAATTGCCCAGGCGATAGACATTCCGTCGTAAGTGCTTGTTCCTCTGCCTATCTCATCTAACAGAATGAGGGAGCGGGAAGATAAATTATGCAATATGGCAGAGCTCTCAAGCATCTCTGTCATAAATGTTGACTCACCGCGGCTTATATTATCAGAGGCACCCACACGGGTAAAAATTTTATCAACAACCCCAATAAGAGCGCTCTCTGCAGGAACAAAGCTGCCGGCTTGTGCCAAAAGAACAATCAGGGCGGTTTGCCTCAGCAGTGCACTTTTACCTGCCATATTAGGCCCGGTGAGGATAATAATCTGCTGGGTGTTGTTATCGAGAAACAGATCGTTGGCTACATATTCCTCTCCCGGAGGCATAAGTTTCTCAATAACCGGGTGACGGCCCTGTTTAATATCAATTATATCGCCATCATTCAGCTGGGGGCGACAGTAGTTGTTCTCCTGAGCCAGCAAAGCAAATCCGGCCAGGCAATCCAGCCGGGAAAGGGTTGATGCGTTGCGCTGAATTGCCGGAACCTCTTTCTGTATGGCAGCTACCAGATCATTAAAGAGCTGTTGTTCCAGAGAAAGAATTTTCTCCTCTGCTCCCAAAATCTTCTCTTCGTACTCCTTAAGTTCGGGAGTAATGTATCTCTCTGCACTAACCAATGTCTGTTTGCGTATCCAGTGCCCGGGAACTTTATCTCTGTGAGTGTTCCTCACCTCAAGGTAGTAGCCGAAAACATTGTTATAGCTAATTTTAAGTGAGGCAATTCCGGTGCTCTCAATCTCCCGCTCCTGTATTGATGAGAGAATCTCTTTGCCGTGACGTGCAATATCGCGTAAAGAGTCAAGCTGTTGATTGACCTGTGATGCTATAACATCACCTTTGCCTATGGCTGTGGCAGGGTCGGGAAGCAGCTCGCTGTTGAGACGAGTCAGCAGGGCTGTACAACAGTCCAGAGTTTCGGAGAGCAGTATTAGCTCCTTGTCCGACGACTCTCTGCAAAGCTCTTTTATTGGAGAGGTTTGTTGAAGGGCTCTTCTTAACATCGACATTTCGCGGGGAGTTATCCTTCCTGCTGCTGCCTTTGACAACACCCTTTCCAAATCTCCCACTTCGTGGAGAAGTTTACGGATGTCGTCTCTTAATGTGGTGTTAGTAAGCAGAGTCTCAACTATACTGTGTCTTTTATTCAGTTGATCTATACTCTTTAGTGGCATTGAAAGCCAGCTGCGGTGCACTCTTGCTCCCATTGCCGTTACACAGCGGTCGGTTATGTCAAACAGGGAGACAGCTCCCTCCTGGAGACTTGTGAATACCTCAAGATTCCTAAAAGTAAATTTGTCTATCCACACATGTTCACCCTGGTCTATACGGGAGATGGAGTTGAGGTGCCTGAGACCGTCATGGCGTGTAAGCTCCAGATAGAAGAGAATTGCTCCGGCTGCAGTAACAGCAAGTGGCATCTGCTCTATACCAAAGCCCTTTAAAGAGCCGGTGCCAAAGTGCTCCTTAATCTTTTCTGTTGCGGCCTCCTGTACAAACGCCCACTCGTCCATAACAGATATATAATAATCTTTGCCAAAGCGCTCCTGAAAACCATTACGAAAAGACCTCTCTACGAGAATCTCTTTTGGGGAGAAGGCAGAGAGCAAAAGCTCGGCATATGTAAGAGACCCCGACGATATATTAAAGGTGCCGGTGGAGATATCAAGAAAAGCAATTCCGGCACTCTCTCCGCTAAAAGCCAGAGAACATAAAAAATTATTCTCTTTTCCCGAAAGTAACTGGTCGTTATAGGCAACACCGGGAGTAACCAACTCGGTAATACCTCTTTTAACAATTTTTTTAGTTAGCTTGGGGTCCTCCAGCTGATCGCAAATGGCAACCTTGTACCCGGCTCTTACAAGTTTGGGAAGATAGCTGTCTATTGAGTGATGCGGGAAGCCGGCAAGCTCTACATAAGCTGCGGCTCCGTTGGCTCTGCGGGTAAGAACAATCCCCAAAACCTTTGATGCTGTAATTGCATCCTGTCCGAAGGTTTCGTAAAAGTCACCAACCCTGAATAGCAAAACAGCATCGGGGTATTTGGCTTTTATGGCCAGATACTGCTTCATTAAAGGGGTTTCGGCTATTTTTTTGTCGGCGTTCATCTTCACAAAAATAGATATATTTTGTTTCAAAACCCTATCTTTGTATGAGGTCCACTAAATTAAAACAGCAATGAAACAATTACCTTTTTTACAAACAATCGCAATTATCACGGCCGCATTTTTTATTACGGCGTGCAGTTTTCAAACAAAAGAGCAAAAGGCACAGCAGGAGATAGAAAAAATTATGGAGAGCACCGGGGCGACAGGCCTTGCGGTAGCGGTGGTTAAAGACGGAAAAATTATCTATAGCAGCACCTTTGGCACAAGAGATATCGAAAATAATACTCCAATAGCACAGGATGACATTTTTAGAATAGCATCAATTTCCAAATCATTTACCACAACCGCGCTTATGACTCTTGTAGAGCAGGGGAAGTTCTCCCTGGAAGATGATGTAAGTGACCTTATCGGCTTTTTGGTAAGGAATCCTCAATATCCCGATGATGTGATTACAGTTAAAATGCTGCTATCTCACACTTCCGGCCTAAATGATTCCAAGGGATATTTCAACCTCGATGTGATAAACCCTGATAAAAACAGCAATTACGGACAAAGCTACAACAGCTACAGCCCGGGATCACAATATGAATACTGTAACCTTGGGTTTAATATGCTTGGTGCAATCGTGGAAAAGCACTCTCAAATGCGCTTTGACAACTATGTGAAAAAGACGGTTCTTGATCCTTTGCAACTTTATGCAAACTTTAATGTTGACTCTCTTGATGCATCAAAATTTGTAACACTCTACAGCAAGGTTGCCGTTGACACAACTGCAGATGCAGAGAGAGTATTTAAAGCCCAGCCGGCAGCATATATGAGCAGGGCAGAGGATATAGCGGAGGGATATATTATGGGCTACAGCACACCTCTTTTCTCACCTACCGGTGGCATGAAGATTTCTGCTTACGATCTTGCCCGGTATATGATTATGCACATGAACTACGGAGTTGGAGATAACGGAGTGCGTGTTATTTCCCGTGAAAGCGCAGAGCAGATGCAGACACCGGTGGTAGAGACCGGAGAGCTCAACAGTTACTGTCTGGCACTGAGACACACAGGCACGCTTATCCCGGGAGAGACAATGGTTGGACATACCGGGTCGGCCTATGGCTTGTTTAGTGCAATGTTCTTCGAACCGGCAAGAGGATTCGGCTTTGTTATGATGACAAATGGATATGATCCTGTTTACAAAGATGGCTTTACTGTTATACAGGGCGATGTTATAAGGGCGCTGTACGATGTGTTTATAAAATAGAGGTTGAAGAGAGTTCTTGTTATAACCTATTACTGGCCCCCTTTTGGGGGCTCCGGTGTACAGAGGTGGCTTAAGTTTGTAAAGTATCTTTCAGGCACCGGATATACTCCTGTTGTATATACTCCTGAAAACCCCGAGTATATGGCTACAGACTTTTCGCTTAACACAGACATTCCAAAGGAGACAGAGGTGCTGAGGAGAAAAATTATTGAGCCGTACTCCTTATACAGATTATTCACAGGAAGACAAAAAGGGGCAATCAAGCCCGGTTTCATCTCCGGTGCAGGTAGCGGGGCAAAGAGAGTTCCGTTCAAAGAGCGGCTCTCTCTCTTTTTAAGAAGCAATATCTTTATTCCCGACCCTAAAGCTTTGTGGATAATGCCATCTGTGAATTATCTCCGCAGATATCTTAATGAGAACCCTGTTGATGTTATAGTCAGCTCCGGGCCTCCTCACTCTATGCACCTGATAGCAAAAAGGTTGGCTTTAAAAACCGGCACTCCCTGGGTGGCTGATTTCCGGGACCCATGGACAAAGATGTACAACTTTAAGTATATGGGATACTCCCGGTTGGTAAAAGCTATACACAGCTCTTTGGAAAGAGGGGTCCTCAGTAGCGCAGATGCTGTGGTTACTGTTTCAGCTACTATTGGAAGAGAGCTTAAAGAGTCGGGGGCAAAAATTTTATATGTGATTACCAATGGATATGACCCGCAGGATTTTCCGGATTCAAACAGAGTCAAAGGAGAAAAATTTACCCTGACTTATACAGGGCTGTTTGTCAAGAGCCAGAACCCGGAGGTTTTGTGGGAGTATCTGGGAAAGAGGATAAAAGAGAGCAGTATATTTGCTAAAGACCTTTGCATACAACTCATTGGGAACACCGACGAAACAGTGTTGCAGGATATTAAAGCTAACGGACTGGAAAACAATCTTGTTATCATGGGTTATATGCCTCACGATCAGGTTGTAAAAATGCAAAGAGAGGCAAGCGTTCTGCTGTTATCCGGAGGAAATGAGCCGGAATCAAGGGGGATACTTACCGGCAAGTTCTTCGAATATCTTGCAGCGGGAAGACCAATATTGGGCTTTGGGCCTAAGGGGGGAGATATGGATTTGGCTCTTGAAGAGTGCAAAGCAGGAAAAATGTTCTCATTTGACGACAAAGACGGAGTAGCCGGGTGGATAGAGAGGCAGTATAAACATTATACCTGTGAAGAAACTTTAAATAGTGAAACTAATGTGGCCGCAATTGAAAAGTATTCGAGGATAAACCTAACCAAAGAGTTTGCGAATGTTCTTGACAGAGTAATAGAGAAAAGAAAAAACAGATTATAATGAAAGAGTTTTTAAAAAAATACCGGATTCACCTTTTGGTAATTGCTTCTTTTACAGTTGTTGCCTACCTGTTTACGCCACAGGTGTTACAAAACCAGGTTGTTAACCAGAGTGACATAGCTGCCTGGAGAGGAATGGCAAATGAGATTATTGAGTTCAACAAAGAGAACCCCCAAGATGCCCCCGCGCTGTGGACCAACTCGATGTTTTCGGGAATGCCTGCAACAGCAATTTCGGTAATTTACAAAGGGGATTATACAGATTTCTTCTATAAACTTATTCACAAAATATCAGGGAAACGGCCCCCTTCTTATCTGCTTATAAGTATGGTGGGCGCCTTTCTTATGCTCCTCGCATTTGGGGTTAATGTGTGGCTGGCTGCCATAGGAGCCATTGCTGTTACATTCTGCTCTTACAATCTGCAGATTATACAGGTTGGGCACAACTCAAAGATGGTAGCTATAGCATTTATGCCGTGGGTGATTGCAGCTGTTGTTTTCGCCTACCGTAAGAGTCCGTTAACAGGCCCGGTACTGTTTGCCTTTGCTCTAAGTTTCCAGATTAAAGCAAACCACCCCCAGATAACCTACTATCTTGCAATGATTATTCTTGCGCTGGCTATTGCAGAGCTTTACGGAGCAATTAAAGAGGGACGGTTCAAAAAATTTGCAATAACCTCTGCTGCCCTCCTGTTGGCGGGAATTCTCGGCATAGCATCCAATACCAACCATTTGTGGCCTACCTACGAGTATTCGAAGTTTACAATGAGAGGAGGCTCGGAGCTGGCTCAGGAACAGGGAAAAGACCAGAAAGGTCTGGATATCTCATATGCAACCAACTGGTCGTACAGCCCACAGGAGATGCCAAACCTTATGATTCCCAACTTTAACGGGGGCTCCTCCGGAGGTGCTCTTTCGGTTAATTCAAAAACTTATAACGCGCTCAAATCTTCGGGTTACGGGAATGCAACTCAGATAATAAAGCAACTGCCATTATACTGGGGCCCCCAACCCTTTACTGCAGGGCCAATGTATATGGGGGCAATATCGGTGTTTCTTTTTGTGCTTGGTCTTGTTTTAATAAAAGGGCCGTTAAAGTGGTGGGTTGCCGGAGTGTCCGTGATTGCCGTTTTGCTCTCCTGGGGGTCGAACCTGCTGTTTGTAACAGAGTTTTTCTTTAAATACATCCCTCTCTACAGCAAGTTCCGGACAGTATCTATGATTTTGGTTATCTTACAGATTACTATTCCTCTTCTTGCTATAATAACATTTGATAAAGTAATTAAAAAAGAGATAGATGATGCAAAGCTAAGAAGGGGGTTATATATATCTCTTGCAGTTACAGCCGGGTTCTCACTTCTGTTTGCTCTGATACCATCGCTGGCAGGAACCTTCTCGTCGTCGGCAGATGCATCGAGAATACCCCAGGAGCTTCGCGATCCCTTAATCAAAGACAGGATGGCACTTTTAAGGACAGATGCAATCCGCTCTTTTCTCTTCATTCTGGCTGCCGCTTCGGTACTGTGGTTTGCCTTTAACGGAAAGATGAAGAGAGGTTTTGCCTATGGTGCTTTGGCAATTCTCATTATTGCCGATCTGTGGCTTATTGATAAAAGGTATCTCAACGACTCGCATTTTGTCAGGAGCAGAGAGTTCGAAAATCAATACAACCTGAGGCCTGTTGACAATATGATACTGCAGGACAACGACCCAAACTACAGAGTGCTCGACTTAAGCATTGACACCTTTAATGATTCACATGTAAGCTACCATCACAAAACCATTGGTGGATACAGTCCGGCAAAACTTCAGAGATATCAGGATATAATTGAAAACCATCTCTACGGTGAGATTCAACAGATAGGCCAGGACCTTGCAGGAAGCAGAACAATAGATGATGCACAGGCAGCAATGGGCAGTTATCCTGTTTTAAACATGTTAAACGCCAGATACATTGTTGTTGGTGCCGAGAATCCGCCTCTGGTTAACAAAAATGCACTGGGAAACGCCTGGTTTGCTACGGAGATAATTGATGTGGTTAACAATACAGAAGAGATTAATGCCCTCTCATCAGCCAATCTCTCATTCCAGGCAGTTATACAGAATGAGTATATGAGCCGGATTGAAGGAGTCTCACACCAGCCGCTCGGGGAGGATGAGCTTGTTGTTCTGGAGAGCTACTCTCCAAACAGACTCGAATATGCATATAACAGCTCTTTCGGCAGGTTGTTGGTTTTAAGCGAAGTCTATTATCCTGCCGGATGGAGAGCATATATAGTTAGGGAGGACGGAGAGAAGGTGGAGTTGCCTTTGGTGCGTGCAAATTACATCCTTCGTGCGGTTAAGGTTCCTGCAGGGAACAACAGATTGGTTCTGGAGTTTAAGCCGGAGTCATTTACAAAAGGAGAGCGCTACTCCAGAATAAGTTCCGGAATACTTACCCTTATGCTTATTGCAGGAATTGTTAAAGAAGTGTTACGAAAAAGGGCACTACAAAAACTATAAAATTATCTTTGCGCTTATTGAAAACAAAAAGGTACATATTGGCTTTTCTGGTTGCTTTTTTATCCTCGTTACTACTAATTGTGTTTTCGGGTTTTATAAAAGAGCAAAAATTTTTATTGCAGGAAAACAAAGCACTTCCCGAAAAGCTGGTTGAAGGCGGAGTTGAATCGCCGCTAATATATTCTGATTCAACTTTTTCGGTTTCGGAGTCTATGCCATTTAATGCTGTTATTCCGGATGGTGTGGTTTCCGTCACAGGAGTATCTGTAAGAATAGGATCTTCCTGTGGTTATTCGGTTGAAAGATTAAGAAAAGCAAAGATTCTGTACTATTATCAGAAACGCGAAAATTTACTTAATGAAGCTTTTTCCTGGTCTGGAAGAAACAAGGAAAAAATAAAAAATCAAATACTCTCAAACGGAAAAAGTAAGCTTGTTTATTTGTTGAGAGAGATAATTATTTAGCAGAGTTGTTTTTAAACTTACAGATGACAGATTTTAAACCGGTCTGTCAGGTTAAAAAACAATTAAATGCTAAATATATTATGGAAAATCAGATAGTTAAAAGATTTAACAAAAAAATTCTTATACTTACTCTCTTCCTTGTAATAGTTTCGGGAGGAGCTTTGCTTTTAAATGACTACTCAACATCTGTGATAGTCTTCATTATCGCCATTTTTGTATTTCTATACAGAAGAAACCAGGAAGTTTACATTGTTACAGGTAGTCCTGTAAAGAGAGAAACCTATTTCTTTGAAGGTGACAGCAGATTCACTCTTGAGAAAGTTCTCAGAAGCGACCTTGATAATAACTCTTTAATAATTTACTTCGGAGATAACGGAAGTGGAAGATTAGATATTATTATATCAAAGGATAGAAGTTTTGCTGTAGCAACTATTTCACATTTCGTTCCATATAAGTACGAACAAATTACCGAACCAATAGAGTTTTGTGGACCAAAAGTGGAAAAACTTGCCAGCTATCTTAAGAGGTGCAACAGATAATGACATTAACGACAAACAAAGGTATGTTTGCTGAGAGTTTATAAAATACTGTTCAGTAGAACTATTGAAATAGCGATTGGTGCTAAAAATTTAATTACCAGCATTATGCCACTAAAGAGGGACTTTCTTAAAGCGACAGTCCCTCCGCTGGTAAGTTCGTCAAGAACATCGGCCTTTTTCATTCTCCATCCAACAAACAGAACTACAAGCAGTCCTCCCACCGGAAGGAGTATGTTTGAGGAGGTGTAGTCGAAAAGATCGAAGAATGTCTTGCCAAAAACAGTACTCTCTTTAAGCACTCCTTGTGAGAGAGAGCTGAAGGTTCCAAAGAAGCCGATTATTATAAATGTTACAATTACTGCAACTTTACGGCTCATTTTCAGCTCCTCGGTAAAATAGGCAACCACCACTTCAAGCAATGAGATTGCAGAGGTAATCGCAGCAATAAGCAGAATAAAAAAGAATGCAACGGAGACAATACCACCCAATGGCATCTGGGCGAATATTTGAGGAAGCGTAATAAAAACAAGACTTGGACCCTGTCCCGGAGAGATGCCGAATGCAAAAACAGCAGGCATTACAGCCAGCCCCGCAAGTATGGCAAAGCCGGTATCTGCAGCAGCAGACATAAAGGATATCTTAAATAGGTTCTCCTTTTTATTTATGTATGAACCGTAGGTTATAATGCACCCCATTCCCAGACTGAGAGAGAAAAAGGCCTGACCTAGTGCGGCCAGCATTGTCTGTCCGGTTATTTTAGAAAAATCGGGATGGAGCAGAAATCTTACCCCCTCTGCCGACCCTTCAAGGGTAAGAGAGCGTACGGCAAGCAGAAGAACAAGCAGGAAAAGAACGGGCATAAGTATTTTGGAGTATTTCTCAATTCCGTTCTTGACACCGGCAGCAACAATAAGAGCCGATATCGAAAGAAATAACAGATGGGTAAATACAGGCATAAATGACGACTGTGAGAATCCATCGAACTGTCTGGCAAGAGAGGCACCGTCGGATGTTAAAAACCCGGGAGTGAACGATTTAAAAATATACTCCAGGGTCCAGCCCCCCACAACACTGTAAAAGGCCATTATGCATATAGAGGCAACAACGCTTATAACGCCTATTGATAGCCATGCCGATTTGGGAGCAATCTTCTTTATGGCACCAAAAGCATTGGACTGGGTGCGTCTTCCGATTACAAACTCCGAGAACATTATTGGCAAACAGAGAAGGATAACAAAAAAGAGGTACAAAATAATAAAAGCCGCACCTCCGTTATTACCTACCATATAGGGAAACCGCCACAGGTTGCCAAGACCTACTGCCGAACCTGCAACCGCAACAAGTACTCCGAACCTGCTGCCAAAACCATCTCTTTGGATATTTGCCATACTTTTTACAAATGTTTACATAAATCACCAATAACACAAAGATAAATAAATGATGGTTTTTTAGGTAAATTTGTTGACAGTTGACAGGGTAAACATTAATTAAAACAACATCCTTTTTAGATTACTTCATAAACAGAAAAGTATCATGGAAAACAGAGTATGTAAACTGTTTAATATACGCTACCCTGTGATACAGGGTGGTATGATTTGGTGTAGTGGATGGAAGCTGGCATCAGCGGTAAGCAAAGCCGGAGGGTTGGGGCTGATTGGTGCAGGGTCGATGTATCCCGATAATCTTATTCACCACATCCGCAGCTGCAGAGAGGCACTTGCAAAGGCCGGGGAGTCTCTCACCTTTGGAGTTAATGTTCCTTTACTCTATCCGCAGATAGAGGAGATAATGCAGATTATTGTTCGTGAGGGTGTTCCTGTTGTCTTTACATCTGCCGGCAGTCCAAAGAAGTGGACAGAGTTTCTGAAGAAGAGCGGGATTACTGTTGCCCATGTCGTCTCCAGTACCGCATTTGCTGTTAAGTGTCAGCAGGCGGGTGTTGATGCCGTTGTTGCTGAAGGGTTTGAGGCCGGAGGCCACAATGGTCGTGAGGAGACAACAACAATGTGTCTGGTGCCGGCAGTAAGGGAGGCAGTATCTCTTCCCCTTATTGCTGCCGGAGGAGTTGCGTCACGGGCATCTTTCAGGGCCGCTTTGGCTCTTGGGTCAGACGGAGTTCAGATAGGAACAAGGTTTGCCCTTTGCCGGGAGAGTTCTGCGCACCATTCATTCAAAGAGATGTGCAGAGGATTGCCTGAAGGTAAAACCAGACTGCTGCTTAAGAAACTTGCTCCGGTTCGCCTGGTAGAGAACGAATTCAGCAAAGAAGTACAGGAGGCAGAAAACAGAGGGGCTACAGCAGAGGAGCTCTCTCTGCTACTGGGGTCCGGGCGTGCTAAAAGAGGAATTTTCGAAGGAGATCTCTCCGGGGGAGAGCTGGAAATAGGACAGTGCTCCTCAATGATAAAAAGAGAGGAGACTGTCCGTGATATCTTTGATGATATTTGTTGCGATTATTTATAACAGCCCTTCGTAAAGCTGTGACACATATTCCCAGTTAATTACATTGAAAAATGCATCGATATAATCGGGGCGTTTGTTCTGATATTTCAGATAGTATGCGTGCTCCCACACATCCATCCCAAGAATAGGCGTGCCCTTTTTATCGGCCACATCCATTAATGGATTGTCCTGATTTGGAGTGGATGAAACAAAGAGATTACCATTGCCGTCAACACTCAGCCATGCCCAGCCGCTTCCAAAGCGACTCTTTCCGGCATCGGAAAACAACCTCTTAAACTCTTCCATAGAGCCAAAAGTCTTCTCTATTGCCGCCTGAAGTTTAGCAGAGGGTTTTCCTCCGCCTGCCTTCATGTTCTGCCAGTAAAGCACATGGTTGTAGAAGCCACCGCCGTTGTTTCTCACCGCTGCAGGATATTTGCTTATGTTTGCAAAAATCTCCTCAATGGTCATACTCTCCATCTCTGTACCTTTTATTGCGGCAACAAAATTGTCGAAATATGCCTTGTGGTGTCTGCTGTAGTGGATCTCCATTGTAAGTTTATCGATGTACGGCTCAAGAGCATCGTATGCGTACGGAAGTTGCGGGAATTGAAATTTATCTAATGTTTTCATACTCTTTTGTGTATTTGAATTTAAACTGTTACTCTCTTCTGCAGTTGCCGGTAAAGACAAAAGAAGAAGAGCTGCAAATGCTATAAAGATTTTCATTTTTCTCCAGATTATGTTTAATGTATTAACAACTGTAAAAGAAAAATGTTCGGTATAGGAAATATTTCCCACAAGAAACTAAATCTATTCAAAGAGGAGAGTATTAATTACAAGCTGTGCCCCAAGGGAAGACCCTGCTGTTTGGTAAACACTCTCCAACTCCTCTTTAGTATTATAATCTCAAAGCTTCTGATAAACCACAAAATCGAAGGGATATGAAATGTACTGTTAACTGCAGTCTGGCGACAAAATCTTGGAGCATCTGACAGACCACAAAACTAAACGGGGGTGTAGCAAACAAGCGACAACTCTTCTTTAGCGGTAGAAACTTAACGCCTCTGATAAACCACAAAATCGAAGGGATGAGGGAACTCTTTTCCATGCAGATGCGATTCGCGGAATGTCTCACTCCACACACCGCTGTCTATATCGGGGAAGAAGGTGTCAGCATCCTCAATATCTACATGCACATGCGTTATGTACAGTTTATCTGCCAGAGGAAGAGTCTGGCGGTAAATCTCTCCGCCACCAATTATAAACACCTCCCTCTCTCCGGCGGTCTCTCTTAACGCATCTTCCAAAGAGGTAAATATCTCCACTCCGGGAATTGAATCTTTCTGAGGCGGTTGTTGCAAACCACAGAAGCGGCACAATACAATATTGCGCCTGTTGGGTAGCGGCTTACCTATTGAAAGCCAGGTGTTGTAACCCATTATCACAGGACTGCCTTGAGTAATCTGTTTGAAATACTTAAGATCCTCAGAAATATGCCATAGAAGCTTATTCTCCTTACCTATAGCGCCGTTTCTGGCAATTGCAACAATAATTGAGAGTGTGGATTTATTATTAACAGGGGTTGACATTTTTAGCAGATTAAGAATTAAACGACAAATATAGTTAAAAATTTCATCGCCTTGATTTTTGGTAACTCTTTGATTGGTTGTTATTTATGGTTGGCAAAAACGAACAAAGCAAGAGCAGACTCAAAAATTAGGCAGTTAAATCGCAGGTTACTAATGATTTGCCAAAAACTTCGGCTATGAAAAAAATTCATCGCCTTGATTTTTGGCAACTATCTACATATCTGCGCTTTACAACTGGCAAAAGACAGGTAAAGCAAGAGTAAGCACCAAAATCAAGTAGTTAAAACACTGGTTACTTATGATTTGCCAAAAACTTCGGCTGTGAAAAAAATTTCATCGCCTTGATTTTTGGCAACTATCTACATATCTGCG
>CAZPFI010000037.1:0-16506 GCA_964585795.1 uncultured Muribaculaceae bacterium
TAATTATGTATGCAGATACAATTACCTCCTCTATGATGATTACTATTGAAGAGACAGAGAGGAGGAGGAAAAAACAACAGGAATATAATCAAAGGCACAACATTTTACCAAGACAGGTTGTTAAAGAGGTAAGAAATGTTCTGGGAAAAACAAGAGACTATAAAGTTGCCGAAGAAGAGAACCCACTGCTTGCAGATCCTGTTATGGCCATACTTAATCCCGGTCAGATTGAAGAGGCAATAAAAGCAGCAAAAATTAATATGGAAGAGGCGGCTGTTCAGCTGGATTTTCTAAGAGCAGCAAAATTCAGAGATGAGATGAATGCCTTAAGAAAACTCCTTGAAATGAAGTGAGTATGTCATTACTAAAATTGGATAAAATATTAAAAGCAACAGGTGAAACTGAAAGAGAGTGGGTTAATGACTCATTTGCCCTTGCCTCCCGTATTCTGGCAGATGAGAAGAGAAGTAATGGAGACCCTTTCACTGCACACCTTACAAATGTTGCTGAGATTATTGCTTTGGAGATAGGACTTATGCCGGCAGCTGTTGCAGCTTTTTTCCTGCACGAGGCAACCAGGAGCAGAGGTTATTTACCAGAAGAATTTAAAAAGATGTTTCCCGAAGAGGTCCTTGTCATGGCAGAGGGGCTTAATAAAATATCTCAGATAAAACCCAGGGATACAGGACTTCAGGCAGAAAATTACCGTAAGCTTATCCTCACCTATTCAAGAGATCCCAGAGTTACCCTCATAAAGCTTGCAGATAGACTCGAGATAATGAGATCCCTTGAGATGTTCTCAAAATCAAAGCAGCTTCAAAAGTCAACCGAGACAATGATGCTTTATGCCCCGCTGGCTCATCAGTTGGGTTTGTATAATATAAAAAGTGAACTGGAAGATCTTTCATTCAGGTATACCGATCCCGAAAACTACCGTTTGATCTCTAATAAATTAAAAACTGGAGAGCAGGAGAGGAAAAGACTGGCAGATATTTTTGTTAAGCCAATCGAACTGGGATTAAAGAGAGCTCGTATCAAGTACCAGCTGAAAAGCAGAACAAAGACTGCATATTCAATTTTCAGTAAAATGCAGCGTCAGCATATACCTTTTGAAGCGGTGGCAGCTCTTTTCGCAATAAGGTTTATTATAGATTCTGCACCTGAAAATGAACAAGAGCTGTGCTGGAAGGTGTATTCAATTGTTACAGAAAATTACACTCCGGACATAAGTAGATTAAGGGATTGGATAACTGTTCCAAAACCAAATGGTTATGAATCATTGCATACTACAGTAAATACATCAGATGGTCAGGTTGTAGAGGTTCAGATAAGGACAGCCCGAATGGATTATATTGCCGAAAACGGCTATGCATCGCATACCGGTTACAAAGGGATAAAGATTGAACAAGGGGTTAATCAATGGCTTAATAAAGTAAAAAAACTGTTGGAAAGTGGCGGAGTTTCAATGGTAGGTGATGAAGATAAGTATGTTTCAGAGGAGGTTTTTGTCTTTACACCAAACGGCGATTTGAGAAGATTGCCAACCGGGGCTTCGGTACTGGATTTTGCGTTTGATATTCACACCAATCTTGGTGTTAAATGCTCGGGTGCAAAGATTAATGGTAAACCGGTATCTATAAGAGAGAGATTAAAGACGGGTGATGTTGTTGAGGTAATGAGCTCAAGAAACCAAAAACCATCTGTCGACTGGTTGAATTATGTGGTGACATCAAAAGCACGCGCCAGAATAAAACAGAAATTAAATGAGGAGTCCGGGAAAAGAGCAGAAGAGGGCAGGGAGCTTCTTGAGAGGAGGATGACTAACTGGAAGCTTGACCTGAATGATGTTACAATCGGGGTTTTACTTAAACACTACAAGTATAAGACGGCATCAGATTTTTATGTTGCTCTGGCTTCTGAAGATATTGACATATCAGAGATAAAGCCATTGTTAACATCAAAAGATTCAACCACTGAAACAAAAGAGCCAACAATGGCCGCTTTTGCACCTAAACCATATAAAGCTAAGCAAGGTACAGAAAGCGATTATCTTATCATAAACGAAAAGGTGAATAATGTTGGATTTAAGCTCTCAAAATGCTGTAATCCCATTATGGGTGATGAGGTCTTTGGATTTGTAACCATTAAAGAGGGTATAAAGATACACAGATTAAGTTGTCCTAACGCATCGAGACTGATTACAAATTACCCATATAGAATTCAAAAAGTTAAATGGCGTGAGAGCCAGAGCGGCAATAGTTTTCAGACAACACTAAGAATAAGCGGATACGATGAGCAGGTTGCCGGGCAGGAGATAATTGAGATAATCTCATCGTTGAATATATCATTGAGACAATTTACAATGACCGGGCAAAAAGGGAAGCTGGAGGCGAAAGTTCAGGTAGCTGTATCAAATAACCAGCAGTTAGATAAATTAATATTTAATCTTAAAAAAATTAAAGGGGTAAAATCTGTTAACAGAATTTCTAATTTTAATTGAACGATGCAGGATAATTTGATAAAAATCAGGAGTGCAAGGATGAATAATCTTAAAAGTATCAACCTTGACATTCCCAGAGATAAGTTGATTGTCATTTCTGGTATATCCGGTTCGGGTAAATCGAGTCTTGCATTTGACACTCTTTTTGCAGAGGGACAACGAAGATTTGTTGAGAGTCTCTCCTCTTTTGCCAGGCAGTTTTTGGGGAGGATGACAAAACCCGATGTTGACGAAATTACCGGTATCCCTCCTGCAATTGCAATTGAGCAAAAGGTAAATACCAGGAATCCGCGTTCAACCGTTGGAACAACTACTGAGATATATGACTATCTCAGAATTTTGTTTGCAAGAGCAGGAATAACATACTCTCCGGTAAGTGGCGAAGAGGTGAAAAAAGACACGGTAGAGGATGTAATCGGTTATATTGAATCTTTGCCTTCTCAGGAGCCGGTTTTTATAATTACACCCATCAAGGGAGGAGACTCCCTCACCGAGACGCTGCTGGGACTGAAAGAGGAGGGGTTTACACGAGTATTTGCAAATGATAACATTTATAGAATTGAGACTCTTTTAAAAGGTGAGTTGAATACTGGAGACCCTATCTATCTTCTTATTGACAGAATTCTTCCAGAAAAGGATCAGGATACCCGTAACCGTCTGTACGACTCAGTTCAAACGGCATTTGCGATAAACGGGACCGGCGGTGTTGGCAATGGTGAGGTAATTATTCTTGCAGGCGGGGTAATGAGATATTTCTCAACACTGTTCGAAAGAGACGGAATTATTTTTGAGGAGCCGAGTGAATTACTTTTCAGCTATAACAATCCTCTGGGTGCCTGTAAAGTATGTTCGGGATACGGGAAAATTCCCGGAATAGATGAGACACTTGTAATACCCGATCCTACACTCAGTATTTATCAGGAGGCAGTTGCGTGCTGGCGTGGTGAGACAATGCGCTATTATTATGAGGAGTTTATAGGAATGTCAAACATATTTAATTTCCCCATTCACAAACCTTATAAAGATCTCTCCGAAGAGCAGAAGAGATTTTTATGGAGCGGTAACAGTCAGTTTGCAGGAATCGACGGTTTTTTTAAAATGGTGGAAAGTAACAGATACAAAATACAATACCGCTATCTTTTGAGCCGTTATACCGGAAAATCTGTCTGTTATGAGTGTAAAGGCAAGAGGTTAAGAAAAGAGGCATTATACATCAAAACAGGAGGAAAGACAATTGTAGAGTTGCTGGATATCAGTGTGGAAAAACTCTATGAGTTTATCTGCAACCTTAAGTTGGACAACTACCAATCGATTATCGCTGAGAGACCCATCTATGAACTTAAAAACCGTCTGAGATGCATGATATCGGTAGGATTGCCTTACCTCACCCTTAATCGATCGTCAAATACTCTGAGTGGTGGAGAAAGCCAGCGCATCAACCTTGTAAATTCAATAGGAAGCAGTCTGGTGGGGTCTCTTTATATTCTGGATGAACCAAGCATAGGCCTCCATCCCAGAGATACAGCAAGACTTATTTCTGTACTTAAAGAGTTGCGTAACATAGGAAACAGTGTTCTTGTAGTGGAGCACGATGAAGAGATAATGCGAGAGGCAGATCAGCTGATTGATATTGGCCCCGGAGCAGGTATTTTTGGAGGAGAGCTGGTTTATCAGGGAGATATTAATGGTATTTCAGAGACTTTCGATACGGGTAGAAGTCTTACCCTTGCCTATCTTTCCGGCAGAGAGACAATTGATATTCCGGCAAAAAGAAGATTATGGAGCAACTATATTGAAGTTGTTGGTGCTGCTCAGAACAATCTTAAAGATATAAATGTAAAGTTTCCATTAAAGGTTTTTACTGCAGTAACCGGAGTAAGCGGATCGGGAAAATCCACTTTGGTGAGAGACATCTTTTATCCTGCCATTTACAGATGTTTAAACCAGTTTGGGGATAAACCGGGTTTACACAAAGAGATTAAAGGAGACATCTCAAGGGTGACATCAGTTGAGTATATAGACCAGAACCCCATTGGTAAATCTTCCCGGTCTAACCCTGCTACTTACCTTAAGGTCTATGACGAAATTCGAAGACTGTTCTCGGAACAACCATATGCAAAGGCAAACGGCTATGGTCACTCCCATTTTTCCTTTAATATAGATGGAGGTAGATGCCCCGAATGTCAGGGCGAGGGAATAATAACTATTGAGATGCAGTTTATGGCAGATGTAAAGATGGAGTGTGAATCCTGTGGTGGAAAAAGATTCAAGCAGGATATTCTGGAGGTGAGATTTAAAGAGAAAAATATTAATGATATTCTGAGGATGAGTGTAAGAGAGGCAATCGAATTTTTTGGGAGTCAAAAAGAGGCTGCCTCAAGAAGAATAGCAGATAAACTTCAACCTCTCAATGCAGTAGGTTTGTCTTATGTTCAGCTGGGGCAGAGTAGCAGCACATTGTCCGGAGGTGAAAGTCAACGCGTTAAACTTGCATCATTTCTGGGGAAGGATTCGGGTAACGAATCAATACTCTTCATTTTTGACGAGCCTACAACCGGACTCCATTTCAATGATATCAAAAAATTGATGGCTTCATTTGATGCTTTGATATCCAGAGGACATACTGTTGTTGTTGTAGAGCATAATATGGATGTAGTCAAATGCGCAGACTGGGTAATTGATTTGGGCCCGGAAGGCGGGGATTCAGGAGGTGAGCTGGTTTTTGAGGGGACACCGGAAGATATGATAAGCTTAAGTAACGGCTATACTTCAGTTGCACTTGAGCGTAAATTAAAATCTCTGATATCTCGACAAATTATCGATGATATGAAAAATGAGACGAGTCCTGTCCATTAACACTTTGTAATCGATAAAGTAGTGCACATCTGTTGGTTTGTATGTGTGCATATGTATGCCTGATGTGAAAAGGAGGGCAGGTATTCCTGCTTTAATGAAACTGTATTGGTCTGATGTTCTCAGAAATATTTCGTAGAATGCCGTACTTCCGTAAAATGTATGATCTATATCCATATCAGGAAAATAGAACCTTTTTATTGTACTTAATCTCCTTTTAAGCTCTTCTCTTATACGGGTATCGGCAACATAGAGTATATAGTTGGGATTATCTCCGGGAGGTGCGAATGTAGTGCCAATCTGGTCTATATTAATATTATATGTAATCTGCGATCTCTTTACCGGTAAATTCCTTACAAAAAATTCCGACCCGCTCATACTCTTCTCTTTTGCGTCGAAAAGAGCAAATATGATATTCTTTCGCGGACCCTGGCGGTCACTCTTCATTTGAGTGAACAACTGTGCAATGGTAAGCAATGCTGTTACTCCCGAGGCATTGTCATCGGCTCCGTTATATATCTGACCTCCTATAATTCCGAGGTGGTCGTAATGCGCAGAGACAACAATGTATTCATCTGTATAATAAAGTGCAGGTATGACTCCTATTATGTTTCTGCCATTGGTTGCAGGGTCAACCACAAAGCTTTGCGTATAAGTGTTACTGTAAAAAGGAGTTAAACCCAGACGACTGAATTCCCATCTGAGAAACGAAGCAGATATAATGTTTCCCGGTGTACCTGTGAGGCGGCCTCTTGTAAGATTGTCGGATAAAAAAGAGAGTGTACTCCTCATGTAATCTTCCGAAATTTGGGAGGTATAGTCGGTAATAGCAGCGTACTGCGAAAATGATTTTACGGGCAACAGAACAAAGAGCAGAACAAATATTATCCGGGTAAGTTTATACATTCATTATTTTTTATATTTGTCAAAAATAATTGTTTTAATACCAATTATGCAAAAGAAAAGAGGAAAGGGGAAAAAAATTGAGCGTAAAACCTTAAAATACAAAACATTAAGATGTTTGAAATTTATTTTTCTGTATCTTCCTCTCTCTTTGATTCTTTTATCCTTTTTCTGGATACTGTTACATAAATGGGTGCCTGTTTATTATACGCCCCTTATGGCAATCAGATCATTTGAGAATATAGGGAACGACAATTATAAGTCGCATAAAAAATGGGTGCCCCTCAATCAAATATCACCTCACCTGGTTATGGCAGTAATTGCATCGGAAGACAACAGGTTTGTGGAACACAAAGGCTTTGACTGGATTGAGATTGATAAAGCGTTGGAACAGAGCAGAAGCGGAAAGAGATTAAGAGGTGCCAGTACTATTTCTCAGCAGACAGCAAAAAATGTATTTCTTATACCCTCCAGGTCGTGGGTCAGAAAAGGGCTTGAGGCATGGTTTACTGTTGGAATTGAACTAATCTGGGGTAAGAGACGCATAATGGAGGTATACCTGAATGTAGCGGAGATGGGTCGTGGAATCTACGGTGCAGGTGCAGCTGCAGAACAACTTTTCGGAAAATCGGCACAGAAATTGACACACAGAGAGAGTGCACTTATTGCCGCAACACTTCCTAATCCGCAAAGAAGAAGTGCTGTAAGACCTGGACCCTATGTCACCTCAAGAGCAACACAGATTCAGATTTTGATGGATAAGGTGCCAAGACCGGATTGGTTAAATAGTAATATAAAAAAAGCAAAATAGTTTATAATGAGAAGATTTGCAATAATATGTGCCTTTTGTCTGCTGGTTTCAACTACCATCTTTGCACAATACGATAAGCAGCAGTTTTTTTTCAGAGGCAGGCAAGCCTTAATAGAGGGCAAATACTCTCATGCTATAGAGCAGTTTAATATATTGGTTCAATTAGATACAAATCTTCATGAGGCTTTTTTTTTCAGGGGAATAGCCAAATATAATCTGGGAGATTTCATAGGTGCTCAGGTCGATTTCGACAGAACTATCAGAATTAATCCCATTTACACTCCTGCATATCATTATCGTGCAATTACACTAAGCAGAATAGGTAAGTACGACCTTGCCCTTAAAGATCTGGAGGATGCTGTAGACCTTAGACCAAGCTATACCGGTTTGTATTTCAGCAGAGGAGTTACATATTTTCTGTCACAGCAATTTGATAAAGCCGTTGAAGACTTTAACCGTTTTTTGAGAAGAGAACCCAAGGTTGCAGATGCCTACCTTAACAGAGGAGCAAGTTATCTGTTTCTGGGTGATACCCTAAGGGCCCTTGAAGATTATAATACAGCCATCTCCCTTAACAGGTTTGAACCAGAGGGATATATAAGAAGATCGAGGATTTATATAATGCAAAATGATACCGAAAAGGCGATAGAAGATCTTAATTCGGCTCTAAAGCTGGACAGCTTAAACACATTTGCCTATTTTAACAGAGCTCTTGTTCGTTACGAAAATAAAGAGATTATGGGAGCACTTGAAGATCTTGAAAAGGTTCTGGAATTAGATCCCGGTAATGCTCTGACACTTTATAACAGAGCACTCATAAGGTCACAAATAGGTGATTATAACCAGGCAATAGACGACTACGACAGAGTTATAACAATTAATCCAAATAATGTATTGGCTTATTATAACAGGGCCGCAGTCTTTGTACAGCTCGGCAGGTTCCGTGATGCAATGGATGACTATTCACAGGCAATCAATCTCTATCCCGATTTTGCAAATGCCTATATGAACCGCTCTTATGTTAAAAATCAAATGGGTCAGTTTACCTCTGCAAGAAGCGATTATGAGATAGCTCAGAAGAAAATTCAGCAATACAGAACCATGCAGTCCGATTCGGCGGGTATCTCTGCATTTGCTGATACCACACGAAAATATGACAGACTTATTGCGCTTGATGCCGATTTTGCCAAAAGGGACTTTAATAATGAGTTGTTACAATACAGAGATGTTGATATAAGACTGAAACCATTGTTTAAATTCCGTCCCGCTTCCGAGAAGAGAGAGGTGTTTGCACTTGAGAACCGCTACAGAAACAACAAGATAGAAGAGTTTATATCATCACTTACAATGCCTGTCTCATTCACTACTGTACAACCATCTCTTACAGCAGAGCATCAGCAGCAGTATATGTCTGAAACTGACAGATCTTTACACAGGGAGAAAAGCGGTGTTGTACTATTCACAAAAGCTTTACTGGAGTCGGGCAACAAGCAGTTTAACACAGCTCTGGAGTGTTACAACCAGGCAATAGAGATGGAACCCGATCAGACATTCTTTTATATCAACAGAGGAGCTCTGCAATCTGAGATGATAGACTTTATTTCATCCATTGAGAGCAATGTACAGGTGTTGACTCTTGATAATTCCGGTGCAACAAGAGCAAAGGTAAGAGAACAGGCAACAAGAAGCTACGACTACACTGCTGCTATTCACGACATGAAAAGAGCAGCAGAACTGTTTCCAGACTTTCCATTTATATACTATAATCTGGGCAATCTCTATTGTATGTCCAATGATTTACCCGAGTCCATTATACAATACTCAAAAGCTATTGAACTGTTCCCTTATATTGGTGAGGCATATTACAACAGGGGACTTGTTCACATATACCTAAGAGACAATGAAAAAGGATGTCTTGATATGAGTAAAGCCGGTGAGTTGGGCATTACAGAGGCGTATAGCGTTATTAAAAAATATTGTACAGAGAGGACACCCTGACAATAACTACTTACGAAGCCGCGAAGCAGATCTTATCATCGCTTCATCTCTTGCAATATATCTCATTGCCAGGAAAGAGAGGATGGCAGCTATAACCGGAAAAACTGCACTAACAGTAAATATACTCTCCTGAGGCCTGTTTATAAAGAGATAGACAATCCACCCCTGATACCCTGTAAGTACAACCATGTTGAACACTGTTACCCTTATTTGGAGTAATCTGTGACGGTACAGAAAAATTGAGAAGAAAGCCATGCCAAACGATACAATATTTAAGATTAGCAGTGCAGAGACCGATGTATATCTGATACTCTCGCTTGAAGTACTTGCCAAAGTGCCGAAAAACATAGAGAAAATAATTGCTGATGCTGCCAGAAGCAATAATGTTTGAACTCGTTGTATCATAAGGATTGATTTTTCACAAAAGTATAAAACAAATGGCTATTTTTGCAATTTAATGAGGCGATTTATGAATCCTATAGCACCATCAGAATTGATTATCAACAGTGACGGATCTGTTTTCCATCTGCATTTAAAGCCGGGAGAACTTGCCGATACCGTAATTCTTGTAGGCGATCCCGGAAGGGTAGAACTGGTTTCTTCTCTGTTCGATTCCAGGGAATTTATAAGAACATCTAGAGAGTTCGTCTCCGTTACCGGATCTTACAGTGGAAAAAGAGTTACAGTACTATCTACCGGGATTGGTACCGACAACATTGACATTGTAATTAATGAGCTTGATGCACTTGCCAATATTGATTTTGAAACCAGAACTCCAAAAACGGAACACAGGAGATTGAAAATACTCAGGATAGGTACATCCGGTGCAATTCAGCCGGACATTCCGCTTGGTTCATTTGTGCTTTCCCATATTTCGGTTGGGTGCGATGGCCTTTTAAACTGGTATAAAGGAAGAGAGAAGGTTTCGCTTTCGGAGATGGAGTCGGCTTTTGTAAAACATACAGGATGGTTAAAAGAGTTACCGGCACCATACTTCTCCCGGGCCAGCCAGTCATTAATTGATGCTTTCAAAGGGGTTACCATAAAGGGTGTGACAATATCTGCATCAGGTTTTTATGGCCCTCAGGGGAGAGTCTTGCGATTACCATTGGCTATGCCCGATATGATAAACAAATTTGAGTCTTTTCGCTATGGTGAGTACAAGATTACAAACTTCGAGATGGAGGGCTCTGCAATAGCAGGTCTGGCATCACTTCTGGGTCACGATGCAGCAACTGTATGTTGCATTATAGCAAACAGGCATTTGCAAGAAAGTCGTCCCGACTACAAACAGGATATCAAACGGTTAATCCAATTATCGCTTGACAGGATATGAAAACAGATAGTGAACTGATATCACTGATTGCTCTCATAGATGACCCTGATAAAGTTGTTAGAGAAGCTGTTATGCAGAGACTTATTGAGAGAGGTGAAGATACGGTTATGCAGATCGAAGACTATCTGAGAGTTGATAACCAAGACGACAGAGAACAAACCATTTTATCATATCTTGATGATATAAAAGCAAAAATTGCATTGAGGAAGCTGGCAGAGATTATGGACAGCCCCCAACCTCCTTTAGATCTTGCGCTTTATTACATTACTAAAATAGCAGAGACATCCTGTAACGAAATTTTATTTTTCGGTTCAACTGAGAAGCTGGTAAATGAGGTTAATCTGGAGTTATCCGATGAAAAAACACCTGTAGAGAAGATTAAAATATTTAACTATCTCTTTTTTAAAAGATTTAATTTTCATCATACAGACTTAAAGATGCATGATCCTGACAGTGCCCTCCTGGACCATGTTGTAATGTCAAGAGGTGGTAATCCTGTAGCAATATCTCTGCTTTACTTTCTTTTGGCTCGTGAAGCAGGATTACCTGTATATCCTTTATGTTTTACCGGTGGATTTGTACCTGTTTACCTTGATAATAACGGAGAAGTGTTGTTTTACCTCAACATCTTTAAACAGGGATCCATCTTTCTTGAAGATACACTGGTGCAGTTTTTTGAAGATATAGGCCTGGAATACAAGCCTGAAAGCACTAAAATTGAAGAGGAGAGAGCATTGGTGACTATTTACGCAGAGTTATTGGGTTTTATATATAAAAATATCGAAAACACATTAGTCCTGGAAAGGATAGACAGGATTATGGAAATTGTAGGAGGAGGCAGATATCTGTAAAAAAACCTCCGTAATCGCTATTGACTACAGAGGTCGAAGTTTAGTATCAGGTTAAGTAATGACTAACAGTACACAAATATAATAATTATTTTCAATTGTCGAACACAAATCTGTTTATTGCAAAAACTTTATGGAGAAAAGGTTCCGGAAAAAGGGGCCTTGGCAGAACCAATGCAATTATTGCAGCCGCATCTGTAGCCATTAGTTTTCTGGTTATGATACTCGCTGTTTCAATCTCAGACGGGTTCAAGAGAGAGATAAAAGAGAAGGCGGCCGGATTCTCGGGCCAGATCCTGCTCCACAGCCCCGGAGTTGATATAACAACCAGTCTGTATCCGGTCAATCCCAGTCCTGTCTACCTACAGGATATTCTTGAAATTGAAGAAGTTGAAAGTGTCTCGCCCTATGTTTACCGCTCTGCCATAATAAAGAATGGAGAGGAGATACAGGGAGTGCTACTAAAGGGTGTTAATAGTGAGTTTAAATGGGATTTCTTTGAATCGGTGCTTCAGGAAGGTAAGATACCTGAAGTACAGAGTAGGGGAGATATTCCGGAGATTCTTATATCGGCAAGACTTGCCGGTATGCTGGGCTACAAAACAGGAGATAATGTCATTACCTATTTTATAGACCAAAGTGTAAAAGTAAGAAGGTTTGTCATAAGCGGAATTTACAATGCTCAATTGGAAGATGTTGACATGACACTTATGATTACCTCTCTCGGAGATATCCAGAGTGTTAACGGGTGGGATACTCATGAGGTTTCGGGTTTAGAGGTAAAACTTAAAAGCAGCAAAGAGATTGCCAGGGTAGCATCCCGCATAGAAGAGATTATTGATTCGTCAGATACCGGAGAGCAGATGTTTGTTACAAGAATAGATGAACTGTTCCCGCATCTGTTTGACTGGCTTCAGCTTCTTGATTTTAATGTGCTGGTAGTAATGTTACTTATGCTATCTGTTGCCGGGTTTAATATGATTTCCGGCCTTTTGATACTCCTTTTTGAAAAGATATCAATGATAGGAATATTAAAAGCATTAGGTATGAGAAACTCACAAATTCATAAAATTTTTCTCTACCGTGCACTTTATTTAGTTTTTACCGGAATGGTTATCGGAAACATTGTTTCACTTGCTTTCATCCTGCTCCAGGAGAGGTATAAGCTGGTTCCTCTGGATCCGGTCAACTACTTTGTAGATCATGTTCCTGTTTATCTGAATTACGGGAAGGTTGCACTGCTCAATCTCTGTGCCGCAGGAGTTATTATACTGCTATTGATGATTCCATCATTTTTTATTTCAGGCGTTACTCCTCAAAAGACAATTAAGGTGCAGTAAAAGCTATCTTACCAGAGCTTTGTAAATTTCATATCTGGCAAGAACTTCGTCAACATATTTGAGTGTCTCATGTCCGCGGAAAAGACCAAGTTTGACAACACTGTCCGGAATACTCTCACGGCTTCTCATATAAGGGATTACCTCTTTCGCTTTATTCCATTCGTTATGATTTACCCCCTTGAACGCTGCGAGTCTTCTGATATCATCCACTCTGCCCTCTCCTGCATTATATGCTGCAAGCATAAATTTTATACGGTTAAGTGAGTCAATATCTGGTTGGTTAAATAATCCTTCAAGTCGCTTGAGGTAAAGAGTACCTGCCTTTATGTTTTGTTCGGGATCGAACAGATCTTCTATTTCAAACTGACCGGCAGTTGAACTTTTTACCTGCATAAGACCCTGAGCACCTCTGCCCGAGTGTGCATTCATTGTAAATTTCGACTCCTGATATATGAGTGCTGCCAATAACCTCCAGTCCCAGCCGATGTTAGAAGAGTATCTTTTTATTAAATGGTCGTAGGGAGAGAGAACAGTTACAGGGCCTGATGCATAGGAGACCCCCCGGTATCTTTTATAGTAGGTATTTACAAGGCGAAGATAATCCTTTGATTGTCTGTAAAAATTAAACCAGTAGTTAAGATTTTCCAAAAGCTGATAGTTCTCTCTTCTTACAACCCACACCTGATCAAATTCATTTAGGTCGATACTTGATATAACCAGCGGAATATACTCATCAGGTATGGTGTCTTTTCCGGAATCGACAACAATTATATCAACTTCTTTATTAATAAGCTGTTCAAATGGATCGCATTCAAAAGCCGGTTTTATTTTTACATTGCATCTCTGATGTTCTGCAAACCGGTTGAGTAATTCAAAATGAAAACCAACTGCATGTCCCTGCCTTAGATACATCCCCCCCTTTATTGCTACCAGGGCGCTTATCTCTTCTCCCTCCAGAAATGAGGAGAATTTATCCTCTCGCGTCATGTATCCAAAGGAGGTGAGTACGGGATGTATTATTACTAAAAGCAGAGTAAAAAGGAGCTTTGATAAAGGCCTCATAAGGCGGAATTATTTTACGTAAAATGGCCAGTGTATGCCAAACTTAATGGCATTCACCGGTCTGATGTAATGATGTGCAGAAAAATAATCGCTGTCCGGCCACCCCTGTGCAGCATTTATGTACTTGACAAAAATGCTGGTCCTCTTCCACTGCAAATTCAGAAATGCATCTATATAGGGCGTGTTACCTATCTCTCGTTCGTTCTGATTATGGAAAATTCCCAGTGCAGGGTTGTATGCTGGTGCATAGTATCGGGTGTTATATGTTACATCAGCACCCAATTGAGCAGTAAGAACATTTTTTACGAGTTCGAACTGAACATAATATCTTAAGTTTGCACTAATAGCCGGTAGCGGTAAGACCTCTTTATTTGAGGTCATTTGAAAGAGTACTCTGTTATCCAGGTGGAGGAAACCAAATGTGAAGTTTTTCCGGACATCTGCTGAAAGTACACTTATTATATCGTTATGCTGTGCCACAATTCCTTGAATACCATAGTAAACAGGATTGTCGATCAATGAATAGCCGACAAATGCACTCAACTTATAAAGTGGAATTTCTAAATGACCTTCAAGTTTGGTTTCGGTTATGTTGTCAAAATTATTCTCCCAGGCATAATGGTTTGAGTAATATGAGTTGTTAAACCAGTTTGGACGCCTGTTCTCCATGTGAAGTCTACCGGTGATGTGATCTCCCCCTTCAACAGGAAAAAGAGAAACACCGGCATTTGCGTCAAGACTGAAGTTGTTTTCGTAGTAACCCGATATGTTATAGGTAGCAAGGGCATCCCATCTGAAATACTTTTTAAAATTTCCGGCAGCCCCAAAATAGACATAAAAGTTGTTATGCACCCTGTTAGCAATTCCGGAAACATAATTTTCGGGACGAAACCCGTATATCCCAAGCATTTGAAGACCAATCCCTCCATCAAGTTTAGACACGATAGCATCATTTGACCAGGGTTGAATCCTTATGAAGAATTTGTTTTCGAGTGAGTTCACTCTTACGGAATCGAAACTCTCTACAGGTGACATTAAAAAGACATTGTTGTACAATTGTCTTCCAATAGTATCTGATATTTCTATTTTATCTGTATATTTTTTATAGTAGGTAGAGTATTCGAAAGAGTGTCCGAAGTAGGTTGTTGTCCCCTCTCCAAAACCAGAGGTGTCTTTTTTTGAAAATCTTATGGGAATACCGTAGGTGTGTGTAAGGAAAACTGTATTGCGTTTCAGGCGGTTATCGGCCGATGCCAGACGGTATGCAAGATCTTTAGTATCCTCGAAAGTGGTATCGAGAACCATCTTGTCATCAACTAATCCACCGTTCTCCTCTCTTTTAATCCCCTGAAAAATATATCCCGAATGCATAACATACCTTCTGCCAAGGTAATTTGAGGTGACAGAAAAGGTTCTGTTATCGGTGTTCTCTCTGGGTAAAAGGCCAACTGCTCCGTATCTGTCATATGATATGTTAATGTTGAGCGCGGGAGAGAGGTTTTGTGTATGCATAAATTTTACCCGGGTCTCCTCTTTATCTCTGTTGGCGAACAGGGTTCCCCAGTAACCCAGTTCTGTGTACGGAGTTTTAACATTATAAAAAGGTATTGAGTTTGGGGTGTGACTATATTCAAGATATGGCTCGAACTGTTGAAAATTGTCGAGGCGGGCTCTTTTGAAGTAGTTGTGAAGTTTAACGGCAGAACCTGAAATTCCCAGATATGTTGCTCCCGCATCCCGTTTATAAAAAGGATAGTCGTAAAACTGTTCATTGAATGTTGTGTCCGGATCTTTAAAAGTAATTGCATTAAGATCCTGATGATGATTCCAAACAATAAGACGCCTAACCTGGAGTGAGTCGGGCACTATATAGGTATCCATAATTCTTGGTTTGGACCATCTTATACTGTCTCTTACATATCTGATGCTGTCCCTCTTCTCCTTTTCCAGTTGTCGTTGCTGATAGCGCAGCTCTCTTTTTGTCAGAGTTGTATCGGGAGCTGTTGTAACTGTTGTGTCAGGAGTTACGCCAGTAACTAATGTGTCAGGGAAAGATAGATACCTTGTTGATGCGTAGGTATTAACATTTAAGAGCACTATGGTAGTAAATACCATAATGCTCAGTAAATATTTGATCAATATTACCCTGTTTTTTGTCATAACGATCTGCAAACATACAAAAACCAGACCATTTGACAAAAAAACTATATTCCGGCCACTCTCTTTTTGTACTCTGCAATGCAGCTGTTAAGTCTGTCGTGGGCAGTTGTGTCACCAGGAACATTGTGTGAAGGGTGGATATAAAGTTTAACACCTCTGTCGGCAAGAATCTCAGCGACAGTGGTTACAGTCATCCAAACCAAAGTGATAAAAGCGAGTGTAGAGACCGGACCCACTTTATCGTAGTGATTTTTAAGAGGCACGCTTGCATCAACAAGCGGTGCACATGAGTCCACTACAAGATCGGCAAGCTCAAACAGTGTTTTACCGCATGAGTGACGCGTTTTTTTATCTGCCGATTCAGCCACCGAGCCGAATACAATTACCTTCATCCCAATCTCTTTGGCTTTAAGAGCTACATCGATATTCACATTGTTTATTCCTGTGTGTGAAAAGATCCACATAGTGTCATTGCTGTCAAAATTGTAGGATTTCATAATTGCGTCACCGTATCCCTCTGCACGCTCAAGAAAAAGAAATTGATGAATACCCATTTCACCGGTGATGCGGGTGAAAAAAGTGAGGGGTAATTCAACTATAGGGTGAAACCCCACAAAGCCACCTATTCTGGGATACATCTCCTCTACCGGGATTGTTGCGTGACCGCATCCAAAGGTGTGCACCCATCTTCCTTT
>CAZPFI010000038.1:0-7960 GCA_964585795.1 uncultured Muribaculaceae bacterium
TATAGTTGAATCTATAGTTGACTGCCATATAAGATATGGCCTCTTCGCTTGTATCAAACTGTTTCTGAAGCTTTTTGCTTCTTATGAGATCGGTAATTATTTTAGAAATTATTTCGTTTGCACTTAAGTATGGCATCGGCTTATTCGTAAGCTGATCGTAATACGGAACAGATGGCAGATTTGATATTGAGGGATTGGGTGCAAAAAGACGCAGTATATCAAAATAAAGTAGAGCTCTTATTGCCAGTGCTTCACCCTCAACCATCCGTTTTCCTGCTTCGGGAAAGAAGGTGCTGTCTTTCTCTGCAACTCTTTGTAAAAGGGAGTTGCAGTTAGCAATTGTATTATACGAAACTGCCCAGATATTCTCAATTATGCGTTTAATCTCAGGAGCATCGTAATCGTATGTCTCCAGAACCTGATAGGTGGGATGATTAATTGTATATAAATGAGCAAGAACATCGGTAAAACCATGTTTGAGCTCTTTCCCATAGAGTGACCTCGACGACAGGTTTGAGTAGATACCATTCAGGGCTATTGAGAAACCCTGAGGTGTTTCGAAAAGTACATCTGCATCAATTTCCGATTTTGGATCAATTGTAAGCCAGTCATTACATCCAGTTAGAATAAGCAGTGACAATAAAACCGGCAGCAGACATTTTATTCTGTTTTTATATATCTTGAATTTCATGTTTGTTTAAAAATTAAGGTTTACCGATAAGTTTATTGTTCTTGCATAAGGATATGATGTACCTCTCTCTCTCATTATAGTGGAGAGGTGGGCAAGATCGTTTGCGGTAATCTGTATTTTACACATATCTATTTTATATTTGCTCAGCAGTTCTCTTGGCAGGGTGTAGCCAATGGTTATCGAGTTAAACGATATATTATTGTTCCTCTGAACGAAGCGCGATGTAACTTTTGTAGGAACATTCCAATCTCTTACATCTTTCAACGATGTAACATCTCCCGGCTTTTGCCACCTGTCTGTAAAAACTCTTTTATCTACATTGTAGTAAACATTGGCATTCTCAACCTTGCTTACAAGTGTTGAGTTGTATTGATCTCCTCCAAATTCATAGAGAAATCCTGTGAATACATAAAAGGATTTGTAGGAAAGATTAAAGCCCATAGCTCCTCTTATTGTGGGCTCGGTATCCCCCACAACAACCAGCTCCGATTCGTTCCAATCAAAGGTAGTTGTTCCGTCTGCTTTTAAAAATATCTCCTTTCCGTCTGCTGGGTTAATTCCAAGCGAACGCATTGCATATATTGCTGTTTGAGATGCACCTTCGTAATACTTCATCAGAGGTCTGTTTACTGACCGGTGATTTCTGTAATACTCCTCTACCAGACGGTTATATTCCTTCAAAGCGTTGTGAATCTTAACAAACCGGTTGGTGTTATGAGATGCCGAACCATAAAAATTAAGATTGAAATCTTTCTTGTTCACTGCCGTATATCTGGCATTAATTTCAAATCCTTTATTCTCAATCTCTCCAAGGTTGCTTTTGAATGAAGAAAACCCTGTTGATAAAGGAAGTGTGATGTCCCCTATCAGATCAATTGTGTTTTTGTGATAATAACTGGCAGAAACAGA
Source organism: uncultured Muribaculaceae bacterium (assembly GCA_964585795.1). Taxonomy (GTDB): domain Bacteria; phylum Bacteroidota; class Bacteroidia; order Bacteroidales; family UBA932; genus Bact-08. Next base: position 1,601 of record CAZPFI010000038.1, read on the forward strand.
AAACTTATTGAGAGCTGTAATATCGAAACCTACATCAAACATTCTGGTCTTCTCCCACTCAAGATCGGGATTACCCAATGATTGCATAACGGCTCCAATACCATCTACATACCATTGGTCGAAATTGTAGTTGTAGGTTGCTTTTGAAAGACTCTGAGAGAAGTTGGCTTTACCAAGCTGTCCATAGTTGGCTCGCACTTTAAAGTGTTTAAGCCAGTTTACATTCTCCCTTACAAAATTGTAATTATGAACATTAATACCGGCACCCACAGACCAGAACGGGGCAAATTTCGAATTGTTTCCAAATTGTGAGGCACCATCGTAGCGTCCCGAGAAGTCAAGTAAATATGTATTATCGTAAGTATAATTTATTGAGCTGAAAAGACCCACTGTTCTTACAATATCGCTCATACCTGTGGGTTTATTTAGTATTTTGGCTGCAAAGCTTATGTCGTCGGTATATCCGCTTGGAAATCCGGTTACTGTAAATGATGATGCGTACCTGTCTGTCTCTCTTGCATTTCCTCCGAGAGTTAAGTTAATCTGGTGAAGTTTGACAGACTTTGCGTACATAAGGAATCCATTAACATCCACAGATGTCTGGTTATTATTCATTATGGTTTTATACCCCTTTTCCAGATAATCTGTAGTTGAATATTGCGATGAAGCCGGATCGCGGAAAATCTGTTGTTCGCTGTTACTGTTACTAATTGCAATTCGTGAGTCGAATCGCAATCCATCTGCAATGAACCATTTAAAATTAAAGTTATTATAAATGTCATTCTGATTAGTTCTGTTATAACTCCTAAGGGTTGCATCGTAAAGAGGATTTATACTGGTTCCGCTATGTCCATACCACTGAGTTAGTCTTTCAAGGTAGTTTCCTTTTTCGTCAAGATATCGGTCGTATGGGTTTAGCGATGCATAGGTTGAAAACGACCCGTAAGGAGATTCCTGTGCTTTGAGATTATTCCACTCCAAATAGTTGTTAAACTGAACCCTGTTCTTACGGTATGTAACCGAAAATCCAAGTGCGTTTGAATTCCTGCCCGAACCTATCATAACACCATCGTTTACACCTAATTTAAGGTTAAGCCCTATTATAAACTCTCTGCTTCCACCTTCAATCAGTATATTGTGCCTCTGGTTAAGAGCGGTTCTTAATGGTTTGGAGAGCCAGTATGTATCTACCCCCCTGTTCACCTCCATAAGTTTCTCATAGTAACTCCTCTCTCTCTGAAGTGCTATGTTTGGAAGTTCCGTGGACCTTGGTTCAAAAACTCCGGCAATTCTTTCAAGTTCGAGTTTATCTCTTGCATTCAAAAGGTTGTAGTCAGAGAGATCGGGAAATGTTACGCTGCCGTTTAGTCCGTAATATACTCTCAATCTACCCTCTTTTGGTTTGACTGTCTCAATTACAATCACTCCGTTGGCAGCCCTTGCACCGTAAATGGCAGTTGAGGCGGCATCCTTCAGGATAGTAACCGATTCTATTCTGGTAGGGTCAAGGTCAAATATTTTCTCTACACTAACTTCAAATCCGTCAAGTATGAATGTCGGCAGATTGGGATTGTTTCTCAGTGCCTGTTCTGTCAACTCACCTCCAGTGCCTATCTCTACATTACCTATTCCGGAGCGACCCCGTATGTATATCTCGGGCATTGTATTGGGATTGGAACCCATCTCGTTATTTTCCATTATTTTGAATGATGGATCAAAAAGCTGAAGACTCTGTAGAACATTGTTAGGAGAACTTTTTAAAAGTTCGTCTCTGCCTACTCTTATGGCAGACCCGGTAAAGCTGTTACGGTCTATGTTGGCATATCCTGTTACAATTACATCATTCAAAGCAATCTCATCCTCCTTCATTCTTATGTTCAGTGATTCCTTTCCATAGAAATTTATCTCCTGCCTTACATATCCAATGCTGCTGAATTGAAGTACTGGTTCTTTGTCCGACAAGTAGTCAAGGACAAAACGACCATCTTGACCGGTAGGTACACCTATTCTGGTTCCCTTAACAATTACGCTAACCCCTGGTAAAGGTTGCCCCGATTCGTCGGTTACAACACCCTCTACTTTTCGTCTCACATCCTGGTTGCGAGGATGAGATGTGGCCTCTCTCTCTCTCACAACTATGTAGTTATCGCGCAAACTGTATGTATAGTTGCTGCCCAGAAGTTTTTGCAGTACATTATCAATAGTCTCATTAGTTACTTTTAATGAGACTATTCTCTTAACATCCAAAATCTCGTTTGAGAAGAAGAATGATAATCCGGTCTGTTTCTCAATCTCTTTGAGGACAACCGACAGCTCAACCGATTCGGAATTTACCGTTATCCTGTTCTGTCCAAAGCCGGCATAAGGTTCCGAAAAGCTTAATGTTGACCAGCCCGACATTATTATAAGCAGGCAACACAAGTGTTTTAGTTTTAGTTTAAGGTTAAGTTTAAATGACATTTGAGAGTTATTATTTATTGGTGAATCTTTTTCCTGATAGTTTCTGGTTACTCTTGCTGTGAATGAGGATACAATCCTCTTCGATAGTAAAAGTTATGTCATAACTCATCTCAAAGAGTTCGAAAATAGTTTTAAGCGATGAATTCCTGTTTATCATTCCTGTGAAGGGAACATCTTTGAGCATTCCGTTAGAAAAATTGAAATCAACATCGTACCAGTCATATAGTTTGCCGGCTATCTCCTCCAGTGGTATGTTCCTGAAGTAGTACTTCCCCTCTGTCCAGGCGACAATCTCCCTGATATCAACTTTTTTAACATTTATCCCTGTTCCGGTAACTGAAGCTTGCTGCTCGGGTACTAATACTCTGGTTCCGGTAAGTGCAGATGTACTCACCTCAACTGTTCCACTACAAAGTGTTACCAGATCTGTAGTCTCTCCACTTTTAATATTAAACTCTGTTCCCAGAACTTTTGTTATGCTGTTTCCGGTAATAACAGTGAATGGATTATCTCCCTTAACTACCTTAAAAAGTGCCTCTCCTGTGAGATATACCTCTCTTATACCGGGTTGAAAGCTGCTTGGAAATGTAAGCTTCGACTCACTGTTCAGATACACTTCACTTCCATCGGGAAGTGTTACAAAAAACTCCCCTCCTCTTGGAATCACCAGCGTATGCATCTGCCTCTTCTCCTCAGGCATTCTATTCTCTTCGGTTACATCATTGACCATTTGATTGTAAACTACGGTATCTTTGAAAATGCCAAAGCTGATGGTGTCATCAATGATAAGAGTTGCCCTGTGTCTGTCGTGGACCTGAGTAAGTTTTGCAACAATCTCAGGGTTTGCTTTTGATTTATATCCATTGATTATCGCAGATATTCTTTCGGCATAATTAACAACTACTACCAGTAAAACAACTGCTGCGGCAATACGGGTCACCACAGCAGCAATATGTCTTCTTCTGGGATTAAACTTCACCAGATTACTTCCGTTCCTTCTATTAATTGATTTATTACCGTTTACCGATATCCGGCTTCCATTATTAAAATTAAATTCTCCGGTTTCCTGTTCTGCAGATATCTGTCTGTTTATACGATGAAAAAGAGCATCGTAATCTGGCTCCTCCTTAGATAAAATCCCGTGCATTTTATCAAGAATCTCCATTTCTCCGGCCGAAAGACTCTCCTGTCTCTTTTTGCCTTTTATAATATTTTTCAGATTTTTGTAAATCAACAATCTGTTAATCTTCGAGCTCATTTTTAACATTTTTTGTATACACATAAGAGGCACTCAAATAAAAAAAAGGGTGAAAAAATCAAAGCGCGCCTTAAGCAAAAAGAAACAGCTGAGGGAATAAAACAGAAAAGCAATATTAAACAGTAGAGATTGTAAAAAGTACAGAGGTTACAAAAACAAAAATGTCAAAGTAAATGATAAAAACAACATATAAATTCTGGTAATAAAATTCTTTTTTACCAAATAAACCTCTCTATTCAATTGAGATTTCACCCTCTTTTGCTTTTAGGTGCTTTACATAAATAGATAGTATCCGGGGATAGTTAAATATAATTTGTACATATTAGCGCGTTTATTTTTTTTTACGGATGGGTGAAAAAATACTTAAGGACGACACTCTGCTGATTGACGGACTGACAGGCGGTGATGTAAGGTCGTTTTCTAAAGTGTATAATAAGTATGCCAGAGAGCTTTACTTCTTATCTGCAGGATACCTGGACAATAGTGACGACGCTCAGGATATTGTTCAGGAGGTGTTTGTCTATCTGTGGAACAATAAACACAATCTTAGAGCAGACTCAAACCTTGAGGCATATCTTAAAACTGCTACTAAAAATGCATCTCTTAACCTCATCCGTAGCCGGAGGGTTAGAGAGAGGCATCAGAAAACGGTTAAAGAAGAGATTATTACCTCAACTCCTTCCTCCGCTATTGAAGAGCAAATAAACCACATTGACCAGTCTAAAGATTTTGACAGAAAAATATGCTTTATAAGGGAGAAAATTCAAACTCTCCCCAAAAACTGCCGGAATGCATTTGTTATGAGCGTAGTAGAAGGCATGACCTATAAAGAAGTCTCCGGATTACTTGGAGTTTCAGTAAACACTGTAAAAACCCAGATTAAAATTGCATACCAGAAACTAAGGAATAAATGACAAACCACTTCCGGAGTTCCGAATTCCCTGCTGAGTCAAAATTCCCTGCAATTTTTCGCCTATTGTCAAAATTCCCTGCTATTTTTCGCCTATTATCTGATTTTCTGCGTGTTAGCAAAATTATCAGTCTAATACTAATGAGTTGATTTTCAGCGAATAGGAAAATATTTGCAGAGATTATTTTGCTTATTCTCAGCGATTATAATGTTTTTTGTACTTTTGTGGTTCTAAATAGTTTTATCATGGATCTTATTACCAGTGAGAAGTATAAAGTGGCTGATATTTCACTTGCCGGATTTGGCAGGAAGGAGATTGAGCTTGCAGAGTTTGAGATGCCGGGGCTAATGGCGTTGCGTGAAAAATACAGGAGTACGCAGCCGTTAAAGGGCGCCAGGATTATGGGTTCGCTGCACATGACAATCCAGACAGCAGTGCTCATTGAAACACTACAACAGCTTGGTGCGGAGGTTAGATGGGTGAGTTGCAATATATACTCTACTCAGGATCATGCAGCGGCAGCTATGGCAGCAGCGGGAATTCCGGTGTTTGCCTGGAAGGGTGAGAGTTTGGAGGAGTATTGGTGGTGTACGCTTCAGGCACTGAGTTTCGAGGGCGGTAAAGGCCCCAATCTTATAGTTGATGACGGAGGAGATGCTACTCTCATGTGTCATCTGGGATACAAGGCAGAGAAGGATGCCACGGTGTTGGATTACAAAGCCACTACCCGTGACGAGCAGGAGCTTCTGGATATTTTAAAGAGGTTGCTGAAAGAGGATAAGAGTTTCTGGACAGACCGCATCCCGGATATTCAGGGAGTTTCCGAAGAGACAACAACCGGAGTTCACAGGTTGTATCAGATGATGGAGCAGGGAGAGCTGCTTTTTCCAGCGTTCAATGTGAATGACTCTGTTACTAAATCGAAGTTTGACAATCTTTATGGTTGTCGCGAATCGCTGGCTGACGGTATTAAGAGAGCAACAGATGTGATGATTGCCGGAAAAGTAGTGGTAGTATGCGGATATGGCGATGTTGGAAAGGGATGTGCACACTCTATGCGCAGCTATGGTGCAAGGGTAATCGTAACCGAGATTGACCCTATATGTGCATTACAGGCAGCTATGGAGGGTTTCGAGGTAAAGACGGTTGAGGATGCACTGGAAGAGGGTAATATTTATGTTACCACAACCGGCAACAGAGATGTTATACGCATAGAACATATGGAGAGGATGCTGGATAACGCAATTGTCTGCAATATAGGGCATTTCGACAATGAAATTCAGGTTGACAAGCTTATTGCCTATCCCGGAATTAAGGAGAGAAATATAAAACCACAGGTAGATCAGTACTTCTTCCCACAGGGACACTCAATTATTCTGCTTGCGCAGGGGCGTCTTGTAAATCTTGGATGTGCAACCGGGCATCCATCATTTGTGATGAGTAATTCATTTACCAACCAGGTGCTTGCACAGATTGAACTTTGGAAAGAGAAACTGCCTGTTGGGGTTTACCTTCTGCCAAAGATACTGGACGAAGAGGTTGCACGGCTGCATCTACAGAAAATTGGAGTTAAACTGACAAAACTTACGCCCGAACAGGCCGCTTACATAGGTGTAAACCCACAAGGCCCGTTCAAACCCGACTACTACAGGTACTAAAACATAAACACTCTCTCCGCAATGAGAGAGTTATACAGGAACAAGACTGATAAAACCCGGTTACTAAAGATAC
>CAZPFI010000038.1:8060-16371 GCA_964585795.1 uncultured Muribaculaceae bacterium
TCTTAAAGCAATGAGAGAGTTATACAGGAACAAGACTGATAAAACCCGGTTACTAAAGATACAAACACAAAGATACTCTTAAAGCAATGAGAGAGTTATACAGGAACAAGACTGATAAAACCCGGTTACTACAGGTACTAACCCATAAACACTCTCACCGTAATGAGAGAATTTTACAGGCACCAGATTGTTAAAAAACCCTACCACTACAGATACTAACAGATGAACCCTGTTTTGAACCAAATTATCAAAGAGAAGATACTTGTACTTGATGGTGCAATGGGCACTATGATTCAACTGCTCAATCTTGAGGAGAGCCATTACAGAGGTATTGAATTTAAAGATCACGCGCTGAACCAGAAAGGGAACAACGACCTCCTCTCATTAACCTGCCCCAAAGCTATCACCGATATTCATCTTCAATACCTTAAGGCCGGAGCAGATATCATATCTACCAATACCTTTAACGCCAATGCCATATCCATGGCCGACTACGGCATGGAGGAGATGGTTTACCAAATGAATTTCAACTCTGCAAAAATTGCACGGGAGGCAATCACCCTTTTCAATAGACCCCACCGGCCTCTGTTTGTTGCCGGCTCAATAGGCCCCACAAACAGGAGTACCTCAATGTCTGCCGATGTTAATGACCCCGGTTCAAGAGCCATTACATTCGACGAGTTGTGCGCAGCATATAAATTGCAGATGAGAGGCCTTATAGACGGAGGTGCAGATATTCTGCTCATCGAGACGGTTTTTGATGTACTCAACTGCAAAGCAGCTCTTTTTGCTGCCGACTCTCTCATGTCTGAAACAGGATTAAACATACCCATAATGGTATCGGGAACAATCACCGATGCAAGCGGCAGAACCCTTACAGGACAGACTCCGGAGGCATTTTTAATCTCTGTCTCCCACTTTCCTCTCCTTAGCGTAGGTTTTAACTGTGCTCTGGGTGCAGAGCAACTCCGCCCATTCCTTAAAGAGCTCTCCCAAAAATCTCCCTTTGCAGTATCTGCCCACCCCAACGCCGGATTACCCGACCAGTTTGGCCAATACAATCAGTCTCCGCAGCAGATGGCAGTAATTGTAGAAGGGTTTATGCAGGAGGGGCTGGTAAACATAGTTGGCGGCTGCTGTGGCACAACACCCGAACATATTGCAGCAATTGCAGAGATGGCTTCCAAATACTCTCCAAGAGCAGTAACAGACAAAGAGAAGACAACTCAACTCAGCGGCCTTGAGGTACTTACAATATCGGCCGGCAGCAATTTTGTAAATATTGGAGAGAGAACAAATGTTTCGGGGTCAAAAATATTTGCCCGTCTCATTCGTGAAGAGAAATACGATCAGGCACTTGCTGTTGCACGAAATCAGGTTGAGGGAGGGGCACAGATTATTGACATCTGTATGGACGAAGCAATGCTGGACTCGCGCAATGCAATGGTAAAATTTGTCAATCTCATAATGTCGGAGCCCGATATTGCCAAACTCCCCCTGATGATAGACTCATCTCAATGGGAGGTAATAGAAAGCGCCCTTAAGTGCATCCAGGGTAAGTCTGTAGTTAACTCCATCAGCTTAAAAGAGGGAGAGGAGATATTCCTGCAGAGAGCTTCGCTTATAAGAAGATACGGCGCTGCAGTTGTGGTAATGCTGTTTGACGAGAGTGGACAGGCAGATACCTTTGAGCGTAAAACAGAGATTGCAGAGAGGTCTTATCATTTATTAACACAAAAGATTGGTTTTCCGGCACAGGATATTATTTTCGACCCAAATATTCTTGCTGTTGCTACCGGAATAGAAGAACACAATAATTATGCAGTTAACTTTATTCGTGCAACCGAATGGATTAAGAAAGACCTGCCCCATTGCAAGGTAAGCGGAGGTGTAAGCAACCTCTCATTCTCTTTCCGGGGCAGAGATCAGGTACGGGAGGCGATGCACTCTGTTTTCCTGTTCCACGCTATAAAAGCAGGTATGGACATGGGCATTGTTAACCCCTCCATGTTACAGGTTTACAATCAAATAGAACCGGAGTTGCTGAAACTTACAGAGGATGTTGTTCTCAATTTGCGGCCGGATGCAACAGAGAGACTTATAAAATATGCAGCTGAGGCGGGTGAACAGGAGAGAGAGGGACAGAAAGCGGATGTATGGAGAGAGCTTGATGCAGAACAGCGGATAAAGTACGCTTTGATAAAAGGGCAGGACCAATTTATAGAAGAGGATGTTCTTGAAGCAAGGCCCAATTTCGGGCGATCGCTCGATTTGATAGAGGGGCCGTTAATGGAGGGTATGAATGAGGTTGGAGAGCTCTTTGGTAACGGAAAAATGTTTCTGCCACAGGTTGTTAAGAGTGCAAGAGTGATGAAAAAAGCCGTTTCGGTGCTTCAGCCCTACATCGAGACAGAGAATGCTGAGAGTGAACGGAAGAGTGCCGGGAAAGTACTGCTGGCAACAGTTAAGGGGGATGTACACGACATTGGTAAAAATATTGTGTCAATAGTGCTTGCGTGCAATAACTATCAGATTATCGATCTGGGTGTGATGGTGCCGGCGCATAAAATTATTGACGCTGCCATTGAGCATCAGGCAGATTTTATTGGGCTGAGCGGCCTTATAACACCATCGCTGGAAGAGATGCTGAATGTTGCAAAAGAGATGGAGCGCAGAGGAATCTCCATTCCTCTGCTTATTGGGGGTGCTACAACTTCGGAGATACACGCTGCAGTTAAACTTGCCCCTGCATACTCCCACCCGGTTATCCATGTTAAGGATGCATCAAGAGCTGCCGGAGTCCTCTCATCTCTCTCGGGAAGCAGTCGTTTGAGTTATCTACAGGGGATAAAAGAGAGATACAAAAAACTTAAAGAGGAGCACCTGTCCCGTTCTGCTGCCAGAGAGTTGATTTCCCTGCAGGAGGCGCGTAGAAATAAATTGTTACTTTTTGATATTCAAGACAATAAGGCAACTAAAGAAGATAGCCGGAATCAGGTTAGTCAGCCACAGGATAATGAGTATGACACAATAAATCAAAACGGGACACAACATAAACTCGAAAAAATCAATACAGATAAACAGAGGGAAAAAATCAATACAGATAAACAGAGCGAAAAGACCAATACAGATAAACAGAAGAGAGAGTCAGATACAACGACAGAGAAGATAGTTGTTGTAGAAGATATTCCCCTTAGAGAGCTGGTTCCTCTAATTGACTGGACATTCTTTTTCTATGCCTGGAAGATAACTGGCCGTTATCCACAAATTCTGGACGACGAGGCCAAAGGCCCGGAGGCAAAAAAACTTCTTAACGATGCTCTTGAAATGCTGCAGAAAATTGAAGAGAACCGGCTGGTTACTGCAAAAGCCGTATTTGGCCTCTTTCCTGCAGTCTCTTCGGGTGATGATGTGCTTGTTCTACACAGTGAAAATACTGTCATTGTGGGCAATACATCTGACTCATACAACTCTGTTGACTTAAACAACCCTGCTGACTTAAATGATTCACATCCAAAAGTGCACATAAAGAGCGGTATGCATGTGAAAAGAGTCCTTCACTTCCTGCGCAACCAGGAGCCGCCACAAAGCGGAGCACCAAACCTCTGTCTGGCCGATTTTATTGTTCCTCAACCACTTACTTTACAAGACAACAGCTTAATCGATTCTATTGACAATCAAAATACTCCTCAAGACAACAGCTTAGCCGATTCTATTGACAATCAAAATACTCCACAAGACAACAGCTTAATTGATTCTATTGACAATCAAAATACTCCACAAGACAACAGCTTAGCCGATTCTATTGACAATCAAAATACTCCACAAGACAACAGCTTACACGGCTGTGCTTACAATCAAATCGGGTTGTTTGCAGTAACAGTTCACACAGGAGAAACAAGCCATTTGGTGCAAAATGACGACTTCGCATCAATAATGCTGTCAATGATTACCGACCGCCTTGCAGAAGCTGCTGCGGAGTGGCTGCATATGAAGGTTCGCAAAGAGATGTGGGGTTATGAACCATTGGAAAACCTCACTGCACAGGAGATGTTTAAACAGAAATACAAGGGCATAAGGCCGGCACCCGGATATCCTGCCTGCCCCGATCATACAGAAAAAAGAGCTATATTCGACCTTCTTCATGCAGAGAGTAAAATAGGAATAGGATTGACAGAGAACTATTCAATGGTGCCGGCCTCGTCGGCGTGTGGTTATATGTTTTCGCATCCTGCTTCCAAATATTTTAATGTAGGCAAAATTGGCAGGGATCAGCTTGAAGATTATGCCTGCCGTAAAAATATGTCCATTGAAGAGGCATCCAAATGGCTCTCCTCAATTCTATAACCCTAAATTGATATATTAAACCACAGATAAATAGTGAGATGAGTGTAATTGACAAAATTTTAAATGCAAAAAAGCCGCTTTTTACCTTTGAACTGCTGCCACCGTTAAAGGGGCACAGCATCGACAAGATCTATGCAGCAATTGACCGTCTTATGGAGTTTCAGCCGGCATATGTTAACTTCACCTCTCACCGTAACGAAACATTGTATCACCAACGCCCCGACGGATTGCTTGAGAAGAGAGTGGTACGCAAACGGCCCGGAACTATTGCCCTGGCTGCTGCAGTGAGGTATAAATACAATCTTACGGTTGTTCCTCATATTCTATGCGGAGGTTTCTCCAGAGAGGAGACAGAAAATGCTCTTATTGAGATGAATTTTCTTGGTATAGATGATGTATTTGCACTTAGGGGCGATACCCCGAAAGGCACTCAGCGCTTTGTCCCCGATTTGGATGGCCACTCTTATGCCAATCAGCTTGTGGGTCAGATTGCGGATATGAACAGAGGAAAGTACCTGGACGATGCAATGATTGACAAAACACCCACAAACTTCTGCATAGGTGTGGCGGGATATCCCGAAAAGCACTTTGAAGCACCAAACAAAGAGGTTGATCTTGCAAATCTAAAACAGAAAGTTGACGCCGGAGCCCACTATGTTGTTACACAGATGTTTTTTGATAACCAAAAGTATATTCAATTCAGGGAGAGCTGTAAAGCTGCAGGGATTGATGTGCCCGTAATTGCCGGCATTAAACCAATCTCTGCCCTTAATGACATAAACCTGCTTCCCCAGATATTCCATATCGATTTACCAAACGATCTGGTTAATGCCATTAGCAAATGCAAATCCGACAAAGATGCCCGTGAAGTTGGTATTGAATGGGCAATAATGCAATCGAAAGATCTTCTGAAACAAGGCGTAACCGGAATTCACTATTACACCTACGGCGGTTCGGACAACATTGCCCGCATAGTCAAAGCAACATTCTAAGTAAAGTAAAAAAACAATGCCCGGGAACTCAAACCGGGCATTGCAGCAGACATAATACTTAACACAAAACTGAATTACTAACCTAAACTATATTATATCTGTCTTTTATTATTGTTGTTCAATTGTCAGTTTTTTCCAATCCCTTTGTCGATGGATATTATAAGATAATTCATCAAACTCTTTGTCTTTGGGTCTTTGGCCCTTCTGAGACCTCGCTGTAAATCTCTTCTTAAATCCAACAGATTCTTGTAGTAAACAGCCGAGTTATCCTGTGGAGCCAGATATTTGATTGAAACCAGTGGCTGAAATCCCTGGGCAAAACTGCTGTTTGCACTAATGCTGTTTTGCCCGGTCTGTTCAAGGTTAATCTCCATCTCTCCCGGATAGCATCTTGCCATTATACTGTTGTAAGAAAGGTAGTTCTCCTCTTCAACAAAAGTAAATGCATTTGGGTTTTTTGCTCTTGCTTCTGTCACCTTCGGCAGGTTCGATCCTGTAAGCAACACCTGTGCCGAAGAGAAGAGAGCTGCTTTCTGCGCCTCGGTTGGTACATCTCCTCTTCTTATACTTTTAAGTGCAAAACCGCTAAGGTCTTTAAGCATCTGGTCGAGTGTGTAAGGGTCTTCCGATTTACTCATAGCAAATGCCACCATTGGTATTCGCTGGTAAGCCATACGAACAAGATTGTTGGAAAAAAATCTGGATAGCGAAGAGTTCATTCCCGACATCTGTATTAACCGGTCATTGTCCACCCAATCCATATTATCTGCAGCTGAGAGCATAAACAACAGACTCTCACGCTGTATAGATTTTGCCACAGGTGAATAAGCAGGAAATGGATCTCCCTCATATTTTGGATTAATCTCTATTCCGCCGATATTTACCATGAGACTCCTGTAATAATCATAGAGTTTAAGGAAGATAAAATCGACAAATAGTTCGCGGTACGATTCGTCTGCTTCATCTTTGTTTATCCACTCTGTGGCATTATTTGCAATATATTTCAGTGTATTGATACCATATTGTGCCGATTTTATCTTGTCATCACCAAGATCCTCAATAAGTGAACGGGGGTCGAAGTAAGCAGCCCCGCTTTGTTCTCTTCCGTAAAAGAATCGTCTGTCGCTCTGTTTCTCCCTTATCTTCTCTCTCAGCAGTTGCACCTCCTGTGAAGGGCTCTTTGATGAAACCAGTGGTTTGTATAGCCAATCTATTGCATAGTAGTCATACACTCCAAGTTTGTCTGCTGTAAGTTTAACACCTTTTTCAATATCACCAGGTTGTGCTATGTAATTATAGGTTATCTGGTCCATGACAGATGAGGTGATACTCTCTCTTTGGGTAAAAGATGCAGAGCGTAGTGAATCGGTAGGCATCCACGAAGATGCGGCCAGGTTGGCACTGAGTCCGAGACAGAACCCCATCTCTCTTGTCATGGCCAGCTCTATAGACTGTACCATTAGATGATCGGGGAGGACAAAATCTCTTACATCCGGTTCAACTGCAGCTGTCTGGTATATTCTCTCTCTCTGAAGTGTAACAGGAGAGTCGCGGAAAAAGAGAATAGATGCACTGAGTATCTCTCCCGATCTGGGGTCGGTATTCACCTGACGCACTATATTCCTAGAAGGAATCTGAGCATATTTAACACAATTATATGATATGTTACCCGAACTGAAATGGGGGTCTTCCGATGGTGAGGGGTAATCGTAAACCCTTATTACATCTTTGAACCCTATCTTTTCGAAAGCGTCATTCCACTTTAACAGACCTCTCTTCACAGCCTCTCTCCATGAGGGAATAAAAAGAGTATCTACATAAAAAACAATAGGTTTTACAGGTTCGGTAAGCTCACCTCTCTTCCACGCATCTACATCTGAGGGCTCTATCCTCCACCTGTTTGCAAAATAACTTGTATTTGAACCCTGCTCCCTGCTGTTAAACCTCTCAAAAGCGGTAACAGCTGTACCCATTCTGTAATCGGCATATCTGTGACGGAACTGCTCCTGAGGCAACAGGGTGAGTGTTGTTCTCAGCTCAACGGTGAGATACTCTGTACCCCCCGACTCCATTCCAAGGAAAAAGGTCTTGAAGGTATATGTCATATCGCTTATTATGGATACATTATCGCTGAAAGCAACCACATCTTTAAGAGTAGAAAGCTCTTTGCTGAATGTGGACACCTTTTGAATGAAGCCGCCAAAAGAAGATGCGTTGAGCGTTCCGATATGCCTTCCTCCCGACACAAAAAATGAAGTAACATCAAATACAATAGCACTGCTGTCGGGAGTATGGGCTACAATTGGCACGGAGTTAATAACTGCAGGTAACGAACTGCTTATTACTGCATCTCTTATTCCCTCATCACCGGAATCGACAATCTTTGGAACCGGCATAAGCCGTATCTGAACCAGTGAGTCTGTTCTGCTGAAGGTTATGTGCGACGGACGCGAAGTTCTCTGCCCTACATAGCTCAACCCCATATTACTTACATTATCCACCACAGAGCTCATCAAAAAACTCTTGCCTATAAGCTCCAGAGGTAGTTCGAAGTAAACTTTACCTTCGATATTATGGAGAGTAATGACTCCTTTTGCACTCTTTACCTCTTTCTTATCGAACAGCTTACTGTAGGGAGTCTGTTTTTCGGTTGTATCTTTTGCCGGCGGTGTTTGTGCATAGACCGCAATAAAATTGCAGCAAATGAGAGCCGGTATTAATAATCTCTTTATCATATCTATCCCTGTTGAACTATTGAACTCTGAGAGAAGAGTTTATACTTTTTAATAATAACTGGTAATGCAGTCTGTCCTCCTTTCCTGAACCCGATTTTACTCTCCTCTCAAGCAGTCTCTTTGCCTGCGACAGGTAAATAAAGTAGTTGCTCTCAATGTTAAATACAACACTGAACTTTGTAGATGGAACTCCATAACCGGCAACAGGTGATGAACCTCCCGCTTCCAAAGCATATA
>CAZPFI010000039.1:0-15844 GCA_964585795.1 uncultured Muribaculaceae bacterium
CTCGGAAATGTTCACCCTTTTCGAGCACTCCTCTATGTAAACCGCCCTGCTTATTGCATCGGGAATCACTGAGATACTTGCTACAATCTCCGAGATAAGCTGCGATCTCTTAACAGGGTCGGACTTAACCTCCGAGGAGAGCAGACGGGTTTTAAACTCAATAAAATCCTCTTCAGATTCGTCCAAAAATCTCTTCAGCTTTTCAGGGCCGAATTTTCTGGCATAGGAGTCCGGGTCTTCACCATCGGGGAAAAGTACAACCTTTACTCTTAGACCCTCCTCCAGAATCATGTCAATTCCCCTTAACGATGCCTTTATACCTGCAGCGTCTCCATCATAAAGAACGGTAATCTCCGGTGAAAATCTCTTAATAAGGCGTATCTGCTCCGTTGTAAGTGAGGTTCCGCTGGAGGCAACCACATTCTCTATTCCGCATTGGTGGAATGAGATGACATCGGTATAGCCCTCAACCAGATAGCATTTCTGCAATTTGGATATTGAGCTCTTCGAAAAAAATATTCCGTAAAGGGACTTACTCTTAACATAAATCTCACTCTCAGGCGAGTTTATGTATTTAGATATACTCTTCTCTTGTTTTAAGGTCCTGGCACCAAAAGCAATTACTCTGCCCGAAATGGAGTGAACGGGAAACATTACCCTCTCGTAGAAACGGTCGGCAAGCCAGCCTCCCTCTTTTTCAACAGAGAGACCGGCTGCTATCAGAAATTCGGGTTTGTAGCCCGATTTACGAGCTGCTCTGCTCATGCTGTCCTTGCCGGAGGGTGCCCATCCGAGAGCGAATTTTTTAACTGTCTCTTCACTAAAGCCTCTCTCTTTAAAGTAACTGAGGGCTATGGATATTCCCTGATTGCTGTTCCATAGTTCATTGGTATAGAACTCCTGTGCAAACTGCGATACAGCCATCAAAGATTCTGACTTTAGTCTGCTTTCGGCCTCCTGTTTGGTCTCCTCTCTGTCAGCAACCTCTATCCCGTATTTTTTGCCAAGGTATTTGAGAGCATCCACATAACCCAGCTGCTCGTGCTCCATTACAAAGTTGACAGCATTGCCGGCTTTGCCGCAACCGAAGCATTTGAATATTCCCTTTGTGGGTGACACAGAGAATGAGGGGGTCTTCTCATTATGAAAGGGGCAGCAAGCCATAAAGTTTGCCCCCCTTCTTTTAAGACTGACAAAATCTCCGATAACATCTTCGATTTGTGCTGCGTCAAGAATCTTCTCTATAATGTCTTTACTAATCATCAATTCCCAGGAAACTCCTGAATCCTACAGCTTTTCGCACCTCTTTGAGAGTAGCTGCAGCACTCTCTCTTGCCAGAGCAGTTCCGTGCCTGATTACCTTTTTGAGATACTCCTCGTCTTTGTAAATCTCCTCGATTCGTTTTTTGATTGGCAGTGTCTGTCTGCAGATATCGTCGGCTAGCTGCTTTTTAAGATCTCCGTACCTGATTGTGCAGTTATTGTAACTATCTGTAAAGTGGGCTACTGTTTCGGGAGATGAGACAATTTTTAAAAGAGTGAAGAGATTCTCCACAGGTACTGCCATTTTACTGTTTGGTTCTGTTGGCCCGGTGTCTGTAACCGCCTTCATAACCTTTTTTCTAATGGTCTTTTCGTCATCACAAAGATAGACTCCGTTCCCTTCGCTCTTGCCCATTTTACCGCTTCCGTCCAGACCTGGAACTTTAATAAGATCATCTCCGAAATTGAAGGCCTTTGGTTCGGGAAATACCTCTGAGTTGTAAAATGAGTTGAATCTCCTTGCCAGAACTCTTGCAAATTCGAGGTGCTGCTCCTGATCTTTCCCAACAGGCACCAGATTTGCTCTGTGAATGAGTATGTCTGCCGCCATAAGAACCGGATATGTTAAAAGGCCTGCGTTAACATTGTCGGGTTGCTGTCTCACCTTATCTTTAAATGAAGTGGTTCTCTCCAACTCTCCTTTATATGAGATCATGTTGAGCAATATATACAGTTCCAGAATCTCGGGAACATCACTCTGAACAAAAATTGCCGATTTTTCGGGGTCGAGACCGCAGGCAAGATACTCTGCAAGGATTGTCTTTACTCCGGCGTGAAAGTCATCGGGGTGCGGGTGGGTGGTTAAAGAGTGAAGGTCTGCGATAAAAAAGTAGCAGTTGTAGTTTTCCTGCATCTTTATGTAGTTCCTCAAAGCTCCGTAGTAGTTGCCAAGGTGCAGGTGACCGGTAGAGCGTATTCCGCTAAGTACAATTTCCATCTGAATATAATCTCTCTTTATTCGTTGCTTTCCAGTAGTTTTGCTCTAATCTTCTGTTCTACCTCCTCCAGAAGAGCAGGGTTGTCAAGAATTATCTGTTTAACTGCATCTCTGCCCTGACCAAGACGAGTCTCTCCGTAGCTGAACCACGAACCACTTTTCTTAAGAATGTCAAAATCTACCCCAAGGTCAATGATCTCACCAATTTTTGAGATACCTCCACCGAAGACAATGTCAAATTCTGCCTTTCTGAAAGGAGGAGCAAGTTTGTTCTTTACAATTTTTGCCCTCACTCTGTTACCTGTTGCCTCGTCTCCGTCTTTAAGCTGCGTTATCCGTCTTACATCTACCCTCACGGATGCATAAAACTTGAGGGCATTACCGCCGGTTGTGGTTTCGGGGTTTCCAAACATAACTCCTATTTTATCCCTAAGTTGATTGATAAAGATACAGCAGGTATTAGTTTTACTAATGTTAGCAGTTAATTTCCTCAATGCCTGGCTCATAAGTCTTGCCTGAAGCCCCATTTTAGAGTCTCCCATCTCTCCTTCAATCTCCGCTTTGGGCGTAAGGGCAGCAACCGAGTCTATTACAATAATATCAATTGCACCACTTCTAATAAGGTGATCTGTTATCTCAAGTGCCTGCTCTCCGTTGTCGGGCTGCGATATCAGCAGGGTATCTACATTTACCCCCAGGTTTTTTGCATATGTTCTGTCGAAAGCGTGTTCGGCATCGATGATTGCCGCTATGCCTCCGTTCTTCTGTGCCTCTGCAATTGCGTGTATTGCCAGAGTTGTCTTTCCGCTTGATTCCGGACCGTATATCTCAACCACTCTTCCTCTGGGGTAACCGCCTATTCCGAGGGCGTGGTCGAGACTGATGGAGCCGGAAGCAATTGTAGAAACTTCCCATTTTGGCTGCTCTCCCAACTTCATTACCGTACCTTTCCCGTAGTCTTTTTCAATCTTGTCCAAAGTGGCCTGCAGGGCTCTCAATCTTTCGGGGTTGATGCCGGCACTCTTTTTTACATCTTCACTCTCCTTTGCCATAATGTTTAGGTTTTAAATTCCTACAAAAATAACAAATGATTTTTATTTTCTCTAACTTTGTAGGATGAAAAAATGGTTACTGGGATGTACACTTTCGCAGCTCTCACAAATAACAGAAAGTCTGTCTCTTCCGCGTTTCACAGCAAAGCAGATTGCAGACTGGATATACAGTAAGAGAGTTACCGATATTGGTATGATGACAAACCTCTCTGCGGTGGCAAGAGAGTCACTTATGAGGGATTATACTGTTGGCGGAGCCGTTTATACAGACAGGCAAATATCTGCTGACGGCACAAAGAAATACCTCTTCCCAACAATCAACGGAACTCCTGTGGAGAGTGTCATGATACCCGATGATGAGAGAAACACACTGTGCATTTCGTCGCAATCGGGTTGCAAAATGGGGTGCCGTTTCTGTATGACAGGAAGAATGGGATTCAGCGGGAATTTAACTGCAGGGGAGATTATTTCGCAGATTATAAATGTTGATGAGAGTGACAGTATCTCAAACATTGTCTTCATGGGAATGGGAGAACCATTGGATAATCTGCGGGAGGTGATTAACAGCACTCATATAATGACCCAACCGTGGGGTTTTGGATGGAGTCCTAAACGAATAACGGTGTCTACAATAGGGATGCTTGACCCGCTAAAGGAGTTCCTTGATAAATCGAGATGCCATCTGGCTTTATCACTCCACAATCCTTTTGATAACGAGCGTCTTGAATTGATGCCTGTGCAAAAAGCGTGGCCCTTGGGCAAAGTTGTTGAGTTAATAAAAAGTTACCATTTTACAGGGCAGAGGAGAGTAAGTTTCGAATATATTATGTTCTCGGGATGGAATGATACAAAAAGACATGCCGATGCTTTAATCCGTCTTTTAAAAGGAGTTGAGTGCCGGGTAAATCTTATAAGATTTCATCAGATTCCCGATTTTCAACTTAAAAGTTCCCCGGATGCTATAATCGAAAACTTCAAAATCCGTTTGAACAATGCGGGGGTGTTAACCACAGTGAGGGCATCAAGGGGAGAGGATATTCTTGCAGCTTGTGGAATGCTTAGCAGTAAAAGTTAAATAACATAATTACAACATATTATTAAGATGAAAAAGATTATACTAATATTTTCAATCTCACTTGTTATACTCTCATGCAACAACAGAGAGCCACAGCTTCAATCAGGTATGTGGAGGGCAGTTTTACTGACAGAAGACTCAACGGAAATTCCATTTAATTTCCAGCTTTTCATCAATGAGACCGATACTTTACTGGAGGTTATTACCGGAGATGACAGATACCGTGTTGATGAAGTTACAAAAACCGGAGACTCTCTTATTATAAGGATGCCTCTTTTCAGTTCGGTTTTCAGGGTGAAACTACAAAACAACAGCATGAGTGGAGTTTTACACAGAAGTGCATACACAATGCCTTTCAGTGCTGTAGCGGGAGCAGTTACCAGATTTGATGAACCTCACTCCCTTAAGGGTGTTGCCGGTGGAAGATGGAGGGTTATTCTTGGTGAAAAAGAGCTTATAGGTGAATTTTCTGAGAGTAATGAGAGAGTAACCGGCTCTTTTCTGTCACCTACCGGAGACTACCGTTTTTTTGAAGGAGTGGTAACTTCTGAGGGTAAACTTTTGCTCTCATGTTTCGATGGTGGTTTTATACGCCTTTTCACTGCTTATATCTCCGGAGACTCTCTTAAAAGCGTAACAATGCATTCGGGCTACAGCACCGTGGAGAGAGGTTACGGTGTAAAAGACCAAAATGCGCAGCTGCCCGATGCATACTCGGTTACGGGTTTGAAGAGGGGATATAAAACAATAGGTTTCTCTTTCCCTAATATGAGAGGTGAGCAAGTTAGTCTCAGTGACGACAGGTTCAGAGACAAGGTTGTGGTGGTGCAGATAAGTGGATCGTGGTGTCCAAACTGTCTCGATGAGAGCAGGTTCCTGATGGAGATGTATAATTTGTTCTCCCCGAATCTGGAGGTAGTATGCCTTACCTTTGAGAGATCGGACAATTTTGACACAGCAAAGCAGGAGGCACAAAAACTTATTGATGTGGCAGGTATTACATACGATGTTCTTGTTACTGGATATACTCCTGCCAACGTGAGAGAGGCACTTCCGCAGCTGGAGAACTTCAGGGCTTTTCCAACTTCGCTGATCATTGACAAAAGCGGAGTTGTAAGACGAATTCACTCCGGATTTTCAGGGCCCGGCACAGGAGTCCATTACACAAACTATGTTGAAGATTTTAAAGCGTTTATCAGTAGTTTAATAGCAGAATAACACAAATTTGCGTTGAATAGAGATAATACCGGTGATAAAAACAGATCTGAGGCATTCAACAGTATATTGGGGCTTCTGCAAAGGTTATGCTCTGCAAGAGAGCTATGCACTCAGGACATTTATCAAAGGTTAAAAAAGTATGATATCTCTGTTAAGAACCAGGAGAGGATTGTTGAATCACTGAAAAAAGATAAATTTATTTCGGATAGTCGTTTTGCATTTGCATACTCAAAGGATAAAGCAAAGCTTAATGGCTGGGGGCCTGTAAAGATAAGGTGGGGTTTGAGAAGCAAAGGCATTGATGAGAATATAATTACATCTGCTCTGGAACAAATTCCCGCAGATGATACTGGCAATGCACTCAATAAGATTATTTACAATAAATATAAGACACTGTCCAATTGCGGTGAATTCACAACAATTAAGGCCAGACTTATAAGATTTGCTGTTTCCAGAGGTTTTGACTATCACGATGCAATTGAGGCGGCAAATAAAATTTTGGCTAACTTTGACGCAGATAAAAAAGATATAAATGATTAATACGGATCAATACAAGGAGATTCGTCAGCGGGTTTCGGTGCTGGGGAGGTCTCTTTGACATCAGCGGTAAAAGAGAGAGTCTTAGCATTTGGGAAAAAACAACCCTTGAGCCCGGATTTTGGGATAAACCTGCTGATGCAGAGCAGTTTCTAAAAAAGATATCCTCCGTTAAATACTGGGTTAAAAGCTTCGAAAAGATAGAGTCTTTGTGCTCCGATCTTGAGGTGGTCATTGAACTATCCAAAGATGACGATTCGGCTGCAGCTGAGTGGGATCTTTTATTAACAGAACTCAACTCCAGGATTGAAGATCTTGAGATTAGAGGTATGTTGGGTGAGGAGGGTGATAACCTGGGAGCTATTCTTAAAATAAACTCAGGGGCAGGTGGAACGGAGAGTAACGACTGGTCCTCTATGCTCATGAGAATGTATGTGAGATGGGGAGAGAGGAACGGATATAAAGTGCATATATACGATCTGCTTGAGGGAGAGGAGGCCGGTATAAAGTCGGTTACCATAGGTTTTGAAGGGGAGTATGCATACGGTTATCTCAAAACCGAAAGCGGAGTACACCGGCTGGTGAGGATCTCTCCATTTAATGCACAGGGTAAAAGACAGACAACATTTTCTTCTGTTTTTGTTTATCCTGAGGTTGACGATACGATTGACATTGAGATTAATCCCTCCGATCTGGAGTGGGATACATTCCGTTCGGGAGGTGCCGGCGGGCAGAATGTAAATAAGGTTGAAACCGGTGTCAGGGTAAGACACCTGCCAAGTGGAATAAGTGTAGAGAATACCGAGTCGAGGTCTCAGCTGGATAATCGTCAGAATGCCCTGAGGATTCTCAAATCTCATCTTTACGAACTGGAGCTAAGAAAAAGAAAGGAGAAGGAGGCAGAGCTTGAGGGCAAGAAGCTTAAGATAGAGTGGGGGTCTCAGATAAGAAGCTATGTTCTGCATCCGTACAAACTTGTCAAAGACCTAAGGACTAACTACGAGACTTCAGATACACAGGCAGTACTTGACGGAGATATTAACGAATTTATGAGAGAGTTTCTTTTGCAGAACTCATCGGCTTCCAAATAGCGGAATACATTATGGAAAAGATATATAATCCAATTTTTCCGGAATTAAAAGATGATACCCGCTATCACCTTTTAACCAAAGATTACATCTCTGTAGGGATGTTCAACGGGGAGGAGATATTGAAAGTTGATCCACGAGGGTTGAGAATGCTATCTGCCAGGGCAATGCATGACATTGCCTTTATGTTAAGGCCGGCACATAATTTAATGGTAGCCGATATACTTAATGACCCCCAATCAAGTGAAAACGACAAAGCTGTAGCACTCACCATGTTATTGAACGCAGAGATATCTGCAAAAGAGGTTCTTCCTTTCTGTCAGGATACCGGAACCGCAATTATCTATGCCAAAAAAGGTCAGAGAGTATGGACAGGAGGAGGCGATGAAGAGCAACTGAGTCTGGGTGTTTACGACACCTATAAGAGCGACAACTTAAGGTATTCACAGACCATTGCTCTGGATATGTTCAACGAAAAGAACTCGGGTAACAACCTACCTGCACAGATAGATATTCACGCAACAGACGGAGACAAGTACCAGTTTCTCTTTATGGCAAAAGGCGGGGGATCGGCCAATAAGAGCTTTCTTTTTCAGGAGACAAGAGCTCTTTTAACCCCCGGAACCCTTGAGAGCTTTTTGACAGAGAAGATGAAGCTTCTGGGTACCTCTGCCTGCCCTCCTTACCACATTGCATTTGTAATTGGGGGAACCTCGGCAGAACAGTGTATGAAGACCGTGAAGCTTGCCTCTGCAAAATACCTGGACAATCTTCCTAAACAGGGAAGCGATAAAGGAAATGCTTTCAGAGACCTCGCAATGGAAGCAAAACTTTATAAAGCTGCCTGTGCAATGGGTTTGGGAGCTCAGTTCGGGGGTAAGCACTTTGCACATGACATAAGGGTTATACGGTTGCCCAGACACGGTGCCTCACTACCTGTAGGGATGGGTGTCTCCTGCAGTGCCGACCGCAATGTTAAGGCGAAGATAGATAAAGAGGGTATCTGGATAGAGGTGCTGGACTCAAACCCAGGGGCACTGATACCGGAAAAACTAAAAAGAGAGGGGTTGTCGGCAATAAAAGGGGTGCATATAAACCTAAACAGGCCAATTAATGACGTTATTGAGGAGTTAAGAAAACATCCCGTTTCGACCTTCCTTCTTCTAAGCGGTACAATAGTGGTGGCCAGAGATATGGCACACGCAAAGCTCAAAGAGAGACTCGATTCAGGAGAGAGACTACCCGATTATTTCATTAATCATCCCGTATATTATGCGGGACCGGCCAAAACGCCACCGGGGTATCCGAGTGGCTCATTTGGCCCTACTACAGCAGGAAGAATGGATTCGTATGTAAGGTTGTTCCAGAGTCACGGTGCCAGTTTGATAATGATAGCCAAAGGAAACAGGAGTAAGGAGGTTAAAGAGAGTTGTAAGGAGTTTGGAGGTTTTTACCTTGGCAGCATCGGCGGGCCGGCTGCAATTCTGGCAACTGAAAATATAAAGAGGGTCGAGCTGCTGGAGTATGCAGAGCTTGGGATGGAGGCAATCTGGAAAATTGAGGTTGAAAACTTCCCTGCCTTTATATTGACAAATGATAAGGGAGAGGATTTCTTTGAGAATCTGCTTTAGTCCAAAAACGGCTCTGTGTGTATGCTTATCTGGGTAGCGTTTCCATAGAGAGCTCTTAATTCATCCTCTATTTCTGTTGCAATGTCGTGAGACTTTATAAACGAGATGTTTTTATCGAGTTTAATGTGAACATCAATAGCGTAGGCACTCCCTATCTTTCTTGTTTTAAGGTGGTGAAAACCAACAATCTCCGGGTGATTGTTTATTACTGTCTCAATTTCGTGCTCTATCTCCCGGTCCAGAGATGTTTCAAGCAGCTCTTTTATACTTGGCAGTGCCAGGTCTATAGCAACTTTCATTATGAAGAAACTTACAAGTACCCCTGCAATAGGGTCGAGTATTCTCCATGACTCCCCGAGAAAAATTGCACCTCCGATACCCAATGCTGTTCCAAATGAAGAGAAGGCATCCGACCGGTGATGCCAGCCGTTTGCAATCACTGCGTCGCTTTTAATTTTCTTGCCCTGTTTAACGGTATACCTGAAAAGAATCTCCTTTGTTACAATTGAGACAAGAGCGGCCCAAAGAGCTATCTTACCGGGTTGTTCAAGCTGTTTTCCACCGATTGCCGCAACAATGTTCTCAATTCCGTTTATCAATATACCAATGCCTACACCCAAAAGTGCCACCGAAATTATTAGCGTTGCAAAGGTTTCAAATTTTCCGTGCCCGTAATTATGATTGTGGTCGCTTTTGTGTCCCGAAATATTTACGAAAGCTATAACTACAATGTCTGTAGCCATATCCGACAGAGAGTGTACACCGTCTGCAAGCATTGCAGAGCTTTTTCCCGCTATGCCGGCAAGCAGTTTGGAGGCAGTAAGTATAAGATTTACAAAAAAACCTGCAAGAGTAACCTTTTTTGCTATCCTGCTTCGTTGTTCCATATATTTTGCTTTTTATTACTTTTTGCCAACAAAAGCTTAAAGATAATTGTTAATTTTGTTAGTTATATATGAAATGGATGTTTTTTTTATTGGTTTTTGCAATTTTTTTTGCTGTCAATGGTTATGTTTATTTCAGGGGGTTAAGTTTGCTGCCCCCTCTTTTTTGGTTTAAGGTTGGCTTTTCTGCCATCTTCTGGTTGTTTCCAATGATGTTTATATTGAGAATGTTCATTGGTGACGGAATGAGCCCTATGCTCAACTATATAATATCTGCAGTTGCTTTTACATGGTTTTTTGCTGTTATATATCTGGCAATGATAGTTTTGGCAATTGATTTATTAAGAGTTATAAACTCTGTTGTAAGAATTTTTCCGGCATCTGTGGTAAATAATGCTGCTTTTGGGAAGAGACTGGCTGTAGTGATTGTTCTGTTTGTGGCATCCTTAATTATATACGGCAGATGGCAATTCGAAAATCTGCAGGTGGAGAGATTCAGCATAACACTAGATAAAACATTTAAAAAGAAACATATAAAAGTTGTACTGGTTAGTGATTTACATCTTAGTAACTATCTCAATTCACGGAATCTTGAAAAAGTTGCCACTCTTATTGAAAATCAACAACCCCATTTAGTGCTTATTGCCGGAGATTTAGTGGACAGAAGTCTCGCACCTGTCAAAGAGAACTCTCTTGCAAAACGGATTGCTGCCATTGAGACCCTGTACGGAGTGTATGCGGTAAGTGGCAATCATGAATTTTACGGAGGGGAGAGAAAGGAGATAATTGATCACTTCAACAGAGCAGGAGTGAGGTTTTTAAAAGATACTTCAGTTGTAGTTGCAGAGGATATTATTCTGGCAGGCAGAGATGATATTACAAACATAAACAGACTTAAGATTGAGGAGATTCTACACGGAGAAGATTTGATGTCACCGGTAATTATGGTAGACCATCAGCCATATAATCTTGAAGAGGTAAGCAAAAAAAATGTGGATATCCACCTTTCCGGCCATACACACAACGGACAGTTCTGGCCGGGAAACCTTATTGTTAAATGGCTGTATACACTACCTTACGGCTACAAAAAAATTGACAAAACCCACTTTTTTGTAACATCGGGAGCAGGAATATGGGGCCCCAAAATAAGGGTAGGAACTCAATCGGAAATAGTTGTCATTGATATTTACTCTGCAGATTACACAAGAATTGATGACGACCAATAGGATTCAGCAGGGTATCTTGTCTAAAGTTTAAATAAAATGAAGATTAACAGTTAAATTATGAAAAGAACATCACTGCTTACAGTACTTTTAATGACGGTGCTGTTACCACTGAACGGCCAGGTTTATATTCAGTTAACACTTGAAGAGTTTTTAAAAAAGGTAAGAGAAAACAATTTCGAATATGCTGCTGAAAGACTAAATATAAGCATAGCCGATGCTGAGATAATATCAGCGTCGGTCTTTAATAATCCTCAAATAACCTTCGGCTACTATACCAATGAGCTTAGAAATATGCAGATGGGGCAGGGGGGTAATGCAGAAATAGGGCAGACAATATCTCCCGGGAGAAGATCTGCGGCTATAAGTGTGGCTGTGAGAGAGAAGGAACTTAGCGAAGCGATGTTAACCGATTTCATGAGAAATCTTCGTGAGCAGGCCGTTGTAACATGGCTGGAAACTGTTAAACAAAGGGAGCTTTTTGAGATTAAACGAAACAGCTACAGAGACCAGATTAAGATGATGGAGAGTGACAGTATAAGAAGATCGGTGGATTATGACAGAGATGTAGACGCTATGCAGAGCAGGGTTGAGACCGGAATAATATTTGGCGAGATAATAGATCATGAGCTATTGTTGCATCAGCTCTATCAGCAGCTGTCTAACTATTGCGGAACAGGTGGTATAGATACAATTTATATCCCCGAAAGAAAGAATATATGGAATGCAAAAGAGTTTAATTTAAGTGATATTGTCAACAAAGCAGTTGAGACCAGATCTGATATAACAGCGGCAAAGAGAGAGATTGATTTATCTAAATACCAGACTATAGCTGCCAAAAAAGAGAGAATTCCGGAGTTTGATGTTTTTTTGGGCTTTGGATTAAATTCTGAGGTGAGAAACGAACTTGCTCCTGCGCCCCGGCACAGCGGAATTGAGTTTGGAGTCTCTTTCCCCATTCCTCTGTTTAATAAGAACAGAGGAGAGATAATCTCTGCAAAAACAAAGGAGATGCAGGCGGAGCTGCGTTACAATCAGGCATGTGTTCAGGTGAGAACAGAGGTTGTAAATGCATATAATGAGTTTCTGGCTGCCGACAGAAAAATTAAGTATTATACAGGCGGTCTGGTAAAAACAGCAAGAGAGGTTCTTGAAGAGAAAAGAGCTGAATATCAAAACGGAGAGATTCACCTTATTGAGGTTTTGGATGCACAAAGAAGCTACGACGATATCCTGGTATCGTTCTTCACTTCTATTTACGACAAATCCATTGCTCTGGTTAAGCTGGAGAGTGCAATAGGCATATGGGAAATCAATGATGGGTTACCAGCTTCCGCCGGCACCGCCTCCCCCAAATCCTCCGCCACCGAACCCCCCAAATCCTCCGCCACCGAATCCGCCACCGAACCCTCCTGACCCGAACCCACCGGAACGGCCTCTGCCAGAGCCGGAGAGTAACGAACCCAGTATAAGCAGGTCCAGTGCTCCGGGGCCTCTTCTGTTTCCGCCGCCAAGATTTGTTGTTCCTCCCCCTTTCCGTGAAACTGCAGTGATAATGAAGATGAAAACAATAAAGAGGACTATAAATGCACCGGCGAGTGACCCCTCATCACCTTTTGTGTATTTCTCGTGACTGTACTCACCCTTTGCTATTGGAAGAATAACATCAAGTGCAGCGTTTATGCCATCATAGTAGTTATCCTGCCTAAAGAAAGGTATCATCTCGTTATCTACAATTCTTTTGCAGACAGCATCCGGCAACACTCCTTCAAGCCCGTAACCTGTTGCAATGAATGCCTCTCCTCTTTCAATTCCTCTTTTGGGTTTGATGAGAATAACAATTCCGTTATTGAATTTTGAGTCTCTCACTCCCCAGGTCTCTCCTATTGAGTATGCCATTTGCGAGCGGTCGTAACCTCCAAATGCGGGCATTGTGACAATTACTATCTGGTTGGATGTATTTAATGCAAAATTTGTTAATCTAAGTTCCAGCTCTTGTTTTTGTTGAGTTGTAAAGATTGATGCCAAATCGTTTACAAGAGCAGGAGGAACAGGCCTTGAAGGTACTTGTGCAAACAGGCACGACCCGGTTAGCAAAACAGCCAACAGAGTTGCAAATAATTTATTCACCAAAAGATATCTCATTGCTCTGTTCGTTTATGTCGTCACTTTGGTATGGGAACAACTCTTTAAGCTTAAAGCCAATCTGTTCAATAATTGTTGAGAGGCCCTCTGCGGCCTTATTCTCTTTTAGAAATGAGATAAGCAACTCTTTCTCCTCCTCCCAAAAATTGTCAGGTACTCTGGTGTTAATGCCCGAGTCGCCAATTATTGCAAGTTTATGAGATTTAAAGGCAATATAAATGAGAACACCATTACGCTCTTTTGTCTTATGCATTTTTAGCTTATCGAAGAGATAGACAGCGCGGGAGATGGAGTCGCCGCTGCAATGAGTCTCAATATGTACTCTTATCTCTCCGGAGGTGTTCAGCTCTGCAGATTCGATTGCTTTAACAACACTACTCTGCTCTTCTTTTGTAAGGAAACCTTTGGAAGCCACAATTAAAACTGAACCTGAGGAGCTATGTCGGCACCATCTCTTGCCTCGAAGTTAACTTTTCTCTCAAACCCGAATAATGAGGCCAGTATGTTGGAAGGGAACTGTCTTATAGTTGTGTTGTATAACCTGACTGTCTCATTAAATTTCTGTCTTTCAACTGTAATTCTGTTTTCGGTTCCCTCAAGCTGGGCCTGGAGTTCCAAAAAGTTTTGATTGGCTTTAAGATCGGGATAACGCTCAACAACCACCATTAAGCGGCCCAGCGCCTGGCTAAGCTCTCCCTGTGCCTGCTGAAACTGCTGCATCTGACTTTGTGTCATGTTTGCAGGGTCAATTGTTGTCTGTGTTGCCTTGGCTCTTGCATTTACAACACCCTCAAGAGTCTCTCTTTCGTGTTCGGCATAACCTTTAACTGTAGCAACAAGGTTTGGTATGAGATCGGCACGTCTCTGATAAACATTCTCTACCTGAGACCAGGCGGTAGTAACCTGCTCTTCCTGGCTTACCATGCGGTTATAACCATTTTTTGCCCAAAGGAAAATAACCAGAACTACACCAAGAACTACCAATAGTGTGATAACGCTTTTTGACAATTTCATGATTTTTATATTTAAATTGTTAACTAGTCGGCAAGCTGAACACATCTGACAGATGCGCCAAAAAATGCTTTTCCTGCATAATTGTATGGAAAGTTGGCATTATCGAAATGGATAAACCTGTATTCGCCGTTAGCTGAATCTCTTTGAGATGCACTCCACCAGAACCCGAAAAGGGAGATGTTTGCAAAACTCTTGAAATTGTTTGTCGAGCTTCCTCCGGGCAGGGCATTCCATCCGAGAGTATTCTCTCCGTTGTTATTTGGGCTGTACTTCCATATTCCGTTACCATTGAGAACTGCCTTTGCGGTGGCTTTTGAGCCCAGTCCCGGCCAATCGCTGTCGAAGGAGACAGCAGAACTGTTAAGAGCCAGCCCCAGGTTCTCCCAATCTTCCCGTGTAGGTATTGACCATCCCTCCGGACACACTCCCTTAGGGCCGTTTGCAAGTCCACTGGCAGCTACTCCTCCTGTTGCCTGATTCCATGTATATAACATGCCGTAAATCTCCGATAGTGCAGGTGTAAAGTTATATGGCTGACCTGTCTGTTTCCATTTTAAATTTGATGTAAACCAGTTAAGTTTACCTATCTTAACATAGTTGTAAACTCTTCCGTCACGAATGTCGGTAAACATTCCGGGGCCTGTGGCAACTCCGGAGAAACTCTCAGGGGATGTTATATCAATAACCGATGTGCTTTTTGACACAACTTTGTTTACATAGTCGGGGTGACTTATAGTTAGGATTACAGTATAGCTTCCCCAGGTTGCAGGAGTGTTTATGGTAACACTTTGACCGGCAATGGAGTCAACACTAAAACCAGTGGTTGTCCATTTGTATTCCAAACCCGATTCGGGATCGGTGATCCCGGATGCCTCTAGTGTCAGAGGTGTGTTTACAAGCAGGTGAGACGGAAGGTCAAAGACAGGAAAACCAGTCATATACCTGGAATCATCTTCAGGATCTTTCTTTTTGCAGGACGAAAATAGTACGATTGATAAGGCAAATGCCAGACAAAAGATAGCGGAATACTTTTTCATATTGATAACCAAAGTCGAATTAGTTGACAAAGATATGTTTTTTTATTCTAAATTTGTGCCAAAGCGTTACTCTCAATGAAATATTTGAAAAATGCCTCCGGTTTTTTATTTTTTGTTTTCTCAATAATTACAGCAGCATCCTGTTTGCGCACAGAATACCGCAACATTGACGGTTTTACTCAGGGGACAACCTTCAGTATTATATATTCAGATGATGCCGGGGTTAAGGCAGATTCACTTGTGGAGGCGATACTTAACAGGGTAGATATGTCGCTAAGCGGTTATAATCCCTCATCGATACTCTCCGGAGTAAACAGAGGTGACACTGTTGAAGTTGACGATTTATTTATAAATGTCTTTGAGCAGTCCCGGATTATGTACCATGTAAGTAACGGATTGTTTGATGTTTCATCGGCTCCTCTTTTTGATGCATGGGGCTTTGGTTTTAAAAACAGGGAGAGCGTGACGCCTCAGTTGATTGATTCCGTAAAAGCTTTTACAGGGATGGATAGAGTCAGGATAGAGGGCAGGAGGGTTATCAAAGAAGATCCAAGAGTTCGGTTAAACTTTAATGCAATTGCTCAGGGTTACACTGCAGATGTTATTGCTGAGGCGCTGGACAGTATGGGAGCAAAGAATTATCTTGTTGAGGTTGGAGGAGAGATACATTGTAAAGGAGT
>CAZPFI010000040.1:0-15467 GCA_964585795.1 uncultured Muribaculaceae bacterium
AATTCCATATCATATAGAATTCTCCGTTGGAGACACCATTACAACCAGCGGGTTCTCAAGACTTTATCCGGAGGGGATTCCTTTGGGGACTATAAAAAACGCATCTGTCTCCACAGGTTCTCATCACAGATTTCAGGTACAGTTATTCCAGGATTTCAGCACCTTGCGCTATGTATATGTTGCAATAAACAACAACTATAATGAGTTAAACGAGCTAATAGGCAGAGATGGCATTAAAAAATAACATACTGGTGAATTTTCTGCTGGTTCTGGCAATACAGGTTGTACTAAGCGGATTGGTCGATTTCGGCCCCCTGCTTAATATCTGCATCTACCCTCTGTTCATTATCACACTCCCAATCAATATCAAAGCAAACCGGCTTCTGCTCTGGGCGTTTGCAATGGGACTGGCCACCGATTACTTCACAAACTCAATTATGGGCCTCAACAGCGCATCGGCAGTATTTATGGCAGCAGCCCAACCTTATCTGTTCGGAATTATCAGCCGCAAAGGAGACCTTGAGAATCAAATCAGACCCGGTCTTGCACAGCTGGGTTTGGTAAGGTTTACCAACTATTTACTTATCTCTCTTCTTATCCATCATACTGTCCTCTCCTTTATCGAAAGCTTTGGTTTAGCAAATTTCTTATACAACCTGCCAAGGATGCTGGTTAGTCTTGCCGCAAATTCACTCCTTATAATTTTGACAGAGTATGGTATATTTTACAAAAACTGGCAAATGAGAAAATAGCGGTAAGTGGTATGGATAAAAAGCACATCATCATTGCGGGGATTATTTTAGTTGCGTTAATTTATATCGCCCAACTGTTCAATCTTCAAATACTTGATGATCAGTATAAGATAAATGCCAGCAACAACGCTTACCGGTACGATATAAGATATCCTGCCAGAGGCCTCATTCTTGACCGTAACGGTGAGATACTTGTAGGGAATGAGACCGCTTACGATATAATGATCACTCCCTATGAAGTAAGGGAGCTTGATACTGTAGAGCTCTGCAGCATTTTTAATCTTGATATTGAAGATGTACGGATGAAACTTAAAGAGTATCGTGCAAACAGACGCAGAATAGGATACCAGTCCGTGCCATTTGTAAAACAGGTTCCCGGATGGAAGTACGCAATATTTCTGGAGAAAGCATATAAATTTCCTGGATTCAGCGGAATTTCACGGACTATACGCAACTACCCCTTTAATGCAGGAGCCAATCTGTTTGGGTATATTTCAGAGGCGGACACCGCATATTTGCGACGCAATCCCGAATACAGAAGGGGCGATTATGTAGGAATAACCGGAATAGAACAATCTTACGAGGAGGTGCTGAGAGGAAGAAAAGGTTACAACATTTTTCTTCGTGATGTACACAATAAAGTGAAAGCCAGTTTCGCAGAAGGAAAATACGATCTGGAGGCAATACCGGGCAAGAGCATAATAAGCTCTATCGATGCTCAACTTCAGCAATACGGGGAGTTACTTATGCAAAATAAAGTTGGCAGTCTGGTAGCTATTGAACCCGCTACGGGAGATATCCTTACTTTAGTTTCCAGCCCCGGCATAGATATAACCAAACTGTCACAGATTAACAGATACTATCACGAGATTGCCTCAGATCCCTTTAAGCCAATGTTTAACAGGGCAGTAATGTCTCCTTACCCGCCGGGTTCTGTATTCAAACTGGTTAATGCTCTCATAGGACTGGAGGAGGGGGTTCTTACACCCGACACAAGGTACTCCTGCACCGGCGCATATCGCATAGGAAGGCCTGTAAGCTGTCACCCGCACTCGTCACCAACCGACCTCACACAGTCGATAATGATGTCGTGTAACACATATTACTGTATTGTTTTCAGAAACATAATAGATAATCCAAAGTATAAAAGTACGGCAGAAGGATTCAGCAGATGGAAAGAGATGGTGGAGAGCTTTGGATTCGGCACAAAACTAAACACCGATTTCCCGGCAGAACAGGCAGGAACATTACCTACAACAAACACATACGATAGAATTCACGGCAGAAACAGATGGAGTTCGCTTTCAATAATATCTCTGGCAATTGGTCAGGGAGAGATTGGCACCACGCCGTTACACCTTGCAAATCTGGCAGCCACCGTTGCAAACAGGGGGTTTTTCTATACACCGCACATTATCAAAGGCTCTCCGGACACTCTTATTAACACCGATTTCTCCAGGAAAAATTTCACGATGGTCCACCCCGACCATTTTCACGAAATAATTGACGGTATGTACAGGGCTGTTAATTCACAGCCGGGTTTAGGTGCAACCGCAAGAATAGCGGCGATTCCGGGTCTTGATGTATGCGGAAAAACAGGAACGGCTCAAAATCCACACGGAAAAGATCACTCTGTCTTTATCTGTTTTGCACCGCGGGACAATCCGCAGATTGCTGTTGCTGCCTATATAGAGAATGCCGGTTTTGGTGCAACCTGGGCTGCCCCAATAGCCTCTCTGCTTGTTGAGATGTATCTCAAAAAACAGATTGACAGAAAAGACCTTGAGGCATATGTTATTAGCGGGAATCTTCTTAGAAATGTTCTGAAACAGTAGTGAGATGTTTAAAGGAATAGACTATAGAAAACTTGACTGGCCACTGATACTTTGTTATCTGGTACTTGCCCTCATAGGATGGATAAGCATCTTTTCGGCAGTGTATGACGAGGAGCACTCACACATCCTTGACATAACACAGCGCTACGGAATGCAGTTTATATGGATTGTCAGCTCCTTTGTTATAGCGTTTTTTGTACTGTTCATAATAGATCCCAAGCTGTACAGCACATTTGCGTGGCCAATATACGGAGCAAGTTTGCTGGTGCTTATAGCGGTTATCTTTTTTGGCATCGAAGTGAGTGGTTCAAAATCGTGGTTTGAGATAGGTCCACTAAGATTTCAACCTGCAGAAGTATCAAAAATTGCAACCGCTTTTGCCTTTGGATCGTTGTTGAGCACATATAACTTTAAAATGAGTATCCCCTCTAATTTTATAAAAGTTATTCTCGTTATTACCGTTCCAATGGGAATTATAATTCTTCAACAGGAGACCGGCTCGGCTCTGGTATATCTCGCCTTCTCATTTATGCTGTACAGAGAGGGCATGAGCGGATGGTATATAACTCTGGGAATTTTTGCAGTAATCCTCTTTCTGGTAACACTAAGCACATCACCTTTTGTGGCGATGATTGTGGCCTTCTCTTTTATCACCCTTGCCCGGGGTGTTGCCAGAAAGCAGACTCTTTACCATCTCCTCTTTCTTGCTCTTTATCTTCCTGCAATTATCTACTCGCCATTTATTGGAAGAATACATCAAATAGCCGATTTCATAACAGTACCTGCTGAGGGGTGGCTTGGGGTTGTAATGGCTCCTCCGCTTATTTACCATTTTGTATCATCATTAAGAAACAGGGTAAGGAGTATGTGGACGGTAACAATCTCCTTCTTGTGTTCAATAATTTTTATTTTCTCGGTAGAGATCTTTTTTGAGCAGATTCTTCAACAACATCAAAAGGCAAGAATCGAAAATTTACTGGGAATTAATGTCGACTTAAAAGGAGCCGGATACAATGTACATCAGTCAAAAATTGCAATTGGTTCGGGAGGTTTTACCGGAAAAGGATTTCTGAATGGCACACAGACAAAATTTAACTTTGTACCGGAACAGAGTACCGATTTTATATTCTGTACAATAGGCGAGGAGTGGGGATTTCTTGGTTCCTCCCTGGTAATCCTTATCTATATCTTTATGATTATACGGATAATTTTGCTCTCTGAAAAACAAAAAGATCTGTTTAACCGGATATTCGGGTACTCTCTGGCATCTGTGCTTTTTATGCACTTTTTTGTGAATATAGGTATGACAATGGGCATTGTCCCCGTAATAGGAATCCCCCTGCCTTTTATAAGCTACGGGGGATCTTCCATGTGGAGCTTTACGCTCTTTCTGTTTATATTTATACGATTAGACCTAGATCGGTGGAGGTAGTCTCTTCTTTGTGAATCTCCGGCTCAATGTCGGGCTTGATTAACAAAATAGCAACTCCTTTCGGCACCTTTGTTCCCTCTTTAATGTTAATCTTTGAAACTGTACCATCAAAAGGTGCAAGAATAATATTCTGCATCTTCATAGCTTCGAATGTTAAAATATGGTCTCCTTTGGTAACATGGTCCCCTTTTTTAACATTCAATGAGGTAACCACTCCTGGAAGAACAGAGTTTATCTGCTGAATATCAGGTTTTTTCCAAACTTTCCTGTTAACAAACTTTTTTGTCAAAGTTGTTTTATATTGTCTTGCATCAGGAAAAATCTGTAAAATATCGTATTGTATCATATCCTCTGCTTTATGTGATTTAATGGATTTAACAGCAGTCTCTCTCCTTCTCTTTTTCTCTGCCCTCTCCTCCTCTTTCTGTTTTTTGACAAGCTCTCTGGCCTGGGCTTTTTGTCTTTTTTTGACTAAAGCTCTTTTCTCGGACATTTTCATTTTTAACAGTTTAAGTTAAACCTATTAAAACGGAGGAATTCCGTGCTTCTTAGCAGGTCGTTTTACCTCTTTGTGAGTAGAGACTTCAAAAGAGTGGATAAGGAATTTTCTTGTCTCTTTAGGGTCAATAACGGCATCTATATATCCCTTGGCTGCAGCAACATAAGGATTTGCAAACTTCTTCTTATACTCCTCTACCTTAATTTTCCTCATTGCCTCGGGATCTTCTGCCTCTGTTATCTCCTTTCTGAAAATAATGTTTGCTGCTCCTTCAGGCCCCATAACTGCTATCTCTGCAAGTGGCCAGGCAAAAACAAAATCTGCCCTGAGATGCCTTGAGTTCATCGCTATATAACCTCCGCCATAAGCTTTCCTGAGAATAATTGTTACTTTAGGAACAGTCGATTCACTATAAGCATATAACAATTTTGCTCCATGACGAATAACCCCGGCATGCTCCTGATCTACTCCCGGCAAATAACCCGGCATATCCTCAAGTGTTACAATAGGAATATTAAATGCATCGCAATATCTTACAAATCTTGCGGCCTTGTCGCTTGAATCACAATCCAGCACGCCTGCCAGAACCAGCGGTTGATTACATACAAAACCAACGGTCTTACCATTAATACGGCCAAAACCAACAACAATGTTTGCTGCCCACATTTGCTGGACTTCAAAGAACTCCGATTTGTCGGTTATTGCTTTTATCACATCTCTCACATCATACGGCTTGGTTGGATCTACCGGAACTATTTTATCTATTTTATACTTTTTAGTATCCGGTTCTGCACTCTTCTCGGTAACACAGTTGCACTCATTATTTGCCGGTATATACGATAACAATGTTTTTATCTGTTCGAAACACTCTTTCTCACTCATTGCAAAAAAGTGAGCATTTCCGGTAACTTCACTGTGAACCCTCGCTCCTCCCAGTGACTCCATATCTATCTCTTCTCCCAGAACCGATTTAATAACTTCCGGGCCGGTAATAAACATCTTGGATATTTTATCTACCACAAATACAAAGTCGGTTAAAGCAGGTGAGTAAACCGCACCTCCCGCACAAGGGCCTAAGATAACCGATAGCTGAGGAATCACTCCGCTGGCAAGAGTGTTCCTGAAAAATATTTCACCGTATCCGGCTAATGAATTGACACCCTCCTGTATTCTTGCTCCCCCTGAATCATTAATTCCAATCAATGGAATCTTCATCCTCAGGGAGTAGTCCATAATCTTGGTTATTTTACGCGCGTGCATCATTCCAAGCGAGCCCCCTGCTACTGTGAAGTCCTGAGCATATATGGCAACTGCTCTCCCGTTAATAGTGCCTGTCCCGATAACTACACCGTCGCCGGCCAGATCTTTTCCTTCCATGCCAAACTCTCTTGCCTCATGTTCGATAAAGAGGTCGTATTCAAAAAAAGATCCCGGGTCGAGAAGCTGGCTAATCCTCTCTCTTGCAGGAAGTTTACCCATTGCTATCTGTTTTGCGATTGCGTTCTCGCCTCCACCTTGTATAGCTTTGGCACGACGCTCCTGCAATTCAGAAATTTTTCTCTTAAGTAGATTCATCTGATTTAGTTTTGTTCCGCACAAAAATATGAAATTATTTTAATTCGCAAATTCTGTTAATTTTTAACTACATTTGCGTATCAAAATGTTATTAAAAACCTTATAAATAGTATTATATGTCAACCCATTTTGCAGACAGACACAATGGCCCCGGCCAGGTCGAAATTAATGAAATGCTGGCCGTTGTTGGTGTAAATTCTTTAGATGAGCTTGTAAAACAAACAGTTCCATCAGACATTTTAATACAGAAGCCTCTTGATTTGGATGAGGCACAAAGTGAGCAACAATATCTTTCAAGATTAAAGGCAATTGCAGGTAAAAACAAGAATTTCAGGTCTTTAATAGGCATGGGTTTTTATGGTACGGGCACTTTGCCGGTTGTTGTAAGAAATATTTTCGAGAATCCTTCGTGGTACACATCATATACACCGTATCAGGCAGAGATTTCACAGGGAAGACTGGAGGCATTGTTAAATTTCCAGACAATGGTTGCCTCTCTTACCGGATTCAAAATGGCAAACAGCTCAATGCTGGATGACTCTACTGCTGCAGCCGAAGCTATGAGGATGATGTACGAACTTCGTTCACGGGAGGCGCAAAAGGCGGGTAAAAATGTTCTTTTTCTGGACAATAACATATTCCCACAGGTGACTGCTGTGGTTGAGACGCGTGCCGAAGCACTTGGAATTCTCATCACAAAAGGAGATTTCAATGAGTATGATTTTGAAGATAAATGCTTTGGTGCAATTCTTCAATACCCGGCTGCAAACGGAGATGTGTGTGATTATTCCGGTTTCTGCGAAAAGGCGCACAACAAAGGTGTTCTGGTAACTGCCGTAACAGATCTTATGGCTCTTACATTGCTTAAAGAGCCGGCTGCATGGGGAGCAGACATTGCAGTGGGTACCGCACAAAGATTTGGTCTTCCTATGGGATTCGGCGGCCCCACAGCTGGCTTTATGGCAACTCACGACCAGTATAAGCGCAATATGCCGGGAAGGATAATCGGGGTATCAGTCGATCGTCTGGGCAAACCGGCCCTGAGAATGGCGCTTCAGACAAGAGAACAACATATTAAAAGAGAGAAGGCAACATCCAATATTTGCACAGCTACTGCTCTTATGGCTACAATGTCGGGAATGTACGCTGTTTATCATGGCCCCGAAGGTCTTAAGAAGATTGCACAAAAAATATTCTCAATAACCGGTTTCGTTGCAGGACAACTTAAACAAAAGGGGTATAATCTCACTTCCGACAGTTTCTTCGACACCATTGAAGTTACCGGCATCGATGTGCAAAAGATAAAATCTACCGCTCTCAATGAGCAGATTAACTTCTACTACCCTGCGAATGATACAGTAAGAATAAGCTTTGATGAACTCTCCGATTGTGATGAAGCAATAAAGGTTCTCTCCATCTTTGGTTGTGATGTCAGCAGTTGTGACGGTACAAAAACTCCTGTTACCTCCCTTGCCCGCCAGACACCGTATCTGACTGAGGCAACATTTAACCGGTTTCACTCCGAAACAGAGCTGATGAGGTATATCAAAAAACTGGAGCGAAGAGATATATCACTTACACATTCGATGAT
Organism: uncultured Muribaculaceae bacterium; assembly: GCA_964585795.1. Taxonomy (GTDB): domain Bacteria; phylum Bacteroidota; class Bacteroidia; order Bacteroidales; family UBA932; genus Bact-08. The sequence goes on from CAZPFI010000040.1 coordinate 7,685, forward strand.
TCCGCTTGGCTCCTGCACAATGAAGCTTAATGCCGCTGTAGAGATGATGCCGTTAAGCTGGCCGGAACTCGCCAATATTCACCCATTTGCTCCTGCTGACCAGGCAGAGGGTTACATGCAATTGATAAAAGAGCTGGAGCACGACCTTGCAGTTATCACCGGTTTCGATGCTTGTTCATTGCAGCCAAACTCAGGAGCAGCAGGTGAATATGCAGGGCTGATGACAATTCGGGCATATCATATTTCAAAAGGGGAAAAAGAGAGAAATGTGGCAATTATTCCAACCTCTGCACACGGAACCAACCCTGCATCTGCAGCAATGGCAGGAATGGAGATTGTTCTTGTAGCATGCGACCACATGGGCAATATCAATGTTGATGAACTGCGCCAGAAGGCACAGGAGAATAAAGATCGCCTCTCCTGCATAATGATTACCTACCCGTCAACTCACGGAGTTTTTGAGACAAAAATCCGCGAGATAGTTGATATTATCCACCAAAACGGAGGCTTGGTTTATATGGATGGTGCAAATATGAACGCCCAGGTTGGTTTAACTCATCCCGGCTTCATAGGAGCTGATATCTGCCACCTTAATCTTCACAAAACCTTTGCAATTCCTCATGGTGGAGGTGGTCCCGGAATTGGTCCCATCTGCTCCACAAAAGAGTTGGCTCCGTTTTTACCGTGCCATCCATTCATAGAAAACTGCACCTCAAATGGGGCAAAAGCCATAAGTTCTGCACCGTACGGCTATCCGCTTGCACTGTCAATAACTCATGCATACATCAAACTGCTGGGTGCTGACGGATTAAAGAGGGCTACAGAGATTGCTATTCTTAATGCAAATTATATCTCTGAAAAACTCAGGGAGCATTACTCTACCCTTTATAACGGAGAGAGAGGACGGGTTGCGCACGAGTGTATTCTCGATCTCAGAGATTTTCGCAAAGAGTATGGAGCAGATGCAACGGATGTGGCCAAACGCCTTATTGACTTTGGGTTTCACGCTCCCACACTGTCTTTTCCTGTAGTTGATACACTGATGGTTGAGCCAACAGAGAGCGAATCAAAGGCAGAGCTAGACCGCTTTATCGAAGCTATGCATGCTATTAAAAAGGAGTGTGAAGCAATAAAGAGAGGCGAGTTTGACAAGGATGACAACCCGTTGAAAAATGCTCCTCATACTGCAGAAGAGGTCGCTTCCGATAACTGGATCCATAAATATAACAGAGCCACAGCAGCATATCCGCTTGAGTGGATAAAAGACAATAAATTCTGGCCTCATGTTACCCGTGTTGACAACGGATACGGTGATAGAAATTTAATGTGCAGCTGTGAAGGGTGGCTATAAACTGACAAACTATGTTGGAAACAGAATTGACACAAAGGGCAACAGCACTCTTCGGAGTAGTTGATACAATTTATGATCTGCTGGTAGGCTATGGTATACCGGAGAGACTAGCTTCTGTTCTGGATGAGGTGCTTAGTGTGACGCTTCTGTTCCTTGTTGCATATATTGCCAACCTCTTCTCGAAACTGGTTCTTAAACGCATTATTGAGCGGATTGCAAAAATAACCACTACAAACTGGGATAATATATTTATAGAGCATAGGGTGCTTAAGTACCTGGTTCACATAATACCCGGCCTTATTTTTTCTCTTGCCACACCTGTAGCCATAAGAAGCGAATTCTGGGTAGCTGTTTTTCAGAAAGCCGCTCATATTTTTATTGTCTATTCATTGATGAGAGCACTTCATGCATCTACAATGGCTATGACAACAATATTCTCCAAATCTAAAGATTACTCCGACAAGCCGATTAAAGTAATATTTCAGATTGTGGCAGTACTGGTCTATTTTATTGGAGGGGTAGTTATTCTGAGCATCATAATTAATAAGGAGTTCACAGCACTGTTTGCAACCCTTGGTGCTTCGATGGCAATATTGTTGCTGATATTTAAGGACAGCATCCTTGGTTTTGTTGCAGGATGGCAGCTCTCTGCCAATGATATGCTAAGGCAGGGAGACTGGATAACTGTTCCAAAATATGGGGCTGACGGTGATGTTGAGGAGATAAGTTTATACTCGGTAAAGGTACGCAACTTCGATAATACAATAACCACTGTGCCGCCTTATTCGCTTGTTAGTGAATCGTTCCAAAACTGGAGAGGGATGAAGGAGTCGGGAGGAAGGAGGGTAAAACGCTCGGTGTTGATTGATATGAGCACTATTAAGTTCTGTACACCCGAAATGCTGGAGAGATTCAGTAAAATTACATATCTCAAAGAGTACATCCTGCGTACAGAAGAGGAGATAAGTCAATACAACAGTAGCAATAATATTGACAATACTGTTTTGGTCAACGGCCGGAGGCAGACCAATATAGGAATTTTCCGGGCATACCTTCAGGAGTACCTGGCAAGGCATCCCGAGGTCAACAAAAGTATGACCTTTATGGTCAGGCAGATGCAACCTACCGAGAGGGGAATCCCTGTTGAGCTGTACTTCTTTATAACAAACAAAGATTGGGTTTACTACGAAAAAGTACAGTCAGATATATTTGACCATGTTTTGGCAATAGTTCCACAGTTCGACCTAAAAGTCTTTCAGTATCCATCAGGCGGGGAACTTCCTCAGTTTTACATCAGCGATCAGCAAGATAAGGGCTGATATACTCATACAGGGAGTATGCAAAGCGTAAAAACCCCAGATCTGTGAGATGAACTCCATCCACAGTACTTTCGTTATCATCTCCCAACAATCCCTCTCCCCTGATATAAATAATATTTGTATAGCCCTCCGACATAAGCCGGGCAAATAGCTCTCTGAATACCGTATTCTCCTCGGCAATCTCTTGTGCTGCCTGCTGGTTTACAACCAGGTGCGGGAAGTTAGGGTTCTCAACAAGAAAAATTGGAGTTTGGGGCCTGTCTTTAGCAATGTAGGTTACAAAAGTATATGCACTGTCTCTCACCATCTGTGCCGTTGTATTCGGCAGGCAGTCAATAACAATTATCTCGCTCTCAACCTTCGCAATTACTTTTGCCATAGAAAAGTCCATTCTGGCATTTCCCGAGAATCCAAGGTTGATGGTTTCTCTGTCAAGCATTCTTCCCAGTATTGCCGGATAGGCCATTCCCGGCCTGGAGGCACAACCACCCTGTGTAATACTTGTGCCGTAAAACAACAGCGGTTTTTTGTTTTCGTTCTTAATAAGACGCTGGTTTTGCGGAGTTCTTATTATTGACTCCGGTTCCACTCCTATCTCTAAAAACTCTGTTCCATCGTACAGCGGTAAATAGGCAATATACTCCCTGAACTGTCTGGTCATATTTTTTACAAAGAGAGAGAAGGTCTCTTTTCCGGCAGGTCTTGCTGTGCCTGTATAAATCCACCTTCCACCCTCTAAAACATAAAGATCCAGCCCCTTTATACCTGTTGAGGCCATATGGTTCATTCTCAAATCATTTACAACACCCCATCTGGCAGCAATCACCGAACTGTTCGTGTTGAATCTCACAGCAATGCCGGCACTGTTCGAACCCAGCACAAGCAGCTCTTTTCTCAGCTCCGCCTCCATCTCTTTGGGTAATCTCCCGTATTTTTCAGTTGTTACCTCAAAGCCCTTACCTGTAATCATCAAAGAACCGGCATCAACAAACCTTAGCTCTTCTGCCGTTTGTGCTACAAGAAAAGTTGAAAAAACTATTGCAAATAGCAGTAAAAAATATCTCATCACACTCTTTTTCATAAACCTAAAATCATTTATAGTATTATATCACTGTCTCTATCAACCCACTCTATCTTAATCCCTCTCCTTTCCATACCCCGGAACCAGGTCATCTGTCTCTTTGCAAACTGATGTATTGCAATGGCAAGACTCTTTTGCATGTTTTCAAATGAGATATCTCCTGTAAGGTACCTGGTTACATATTTATACTCCAGTCCATAGTAAATAAGTGTTTCGGGTGGTATGCCCCCTCTCAGCAACTCCTCCACCTCCTCAACCAATCCACCATTGAGTCGCTCTTCCAATCTTTTGTCTATCCTGGCTACCCTCTCATCTCTGGTGACCTTAATTCCTATGAAACGCGTTTGCACAGCAGGATAGGTAGCTGAATCTATTTGGTTTTTCTCAGCGTAAATCGCTATTTCCAAAGCTCTTATCAGCCGTTTACGGCTTTGAGTATCTGATATATTATGAAGCTGTTTAAATGAAGCCAGTCTTTTGACAAGCTCTTCACTACTCTCCCTCTCCAGCTCTGCTCTCAGTTTAAAGTCGGGTGGCACCTCCGGCAAAGAGTAACCTCCGGTTGCCGCCTCTATGTACAGCCCGCTGCCTCCGCATAAAATCGGCTGCTTTTCCCTGCTGATTATTTGATTGTAGGCATTATGGAAATCTCTCTGGTATTCAAATATGTTATATTTTGTTCCTGCATCAGCTATATCTATAAGGTGATACGGAATGTTTTTGCCATTAATTGTATATTCCGCAAGATCTTTGCCGGTGCCTATGTCCATCTTTCTGTAAACCTGCCGGGAGTCTGCCGAGATTATCTCCCCGTCACACCCTGCCGCAACTCTTACTGCAAACCTGGTCTTACCGGATGCTGTCGGTCCCAGAATACATATCAACTCGCCTCTCATTCTGTTTCAATTATTGGCTCAATCCACAAATTTACACTAATTTTGCACTCCCATGCCAAAAGCAAAAAGTAAAATAGAGATAAAAAACAAAAGAGCTTCATTTGAGTATGAGCTGCTGGAGAGTTTTACTGCCGGAATTGTTCTCACCGGAACTGAGATCAAATCGATAAGGGCAGCTAAAGTCTCTCTTGTAGATTCGTATTGCTATTTTGTTAACAGGGAGCTTTATGTTAAAAACATGCATATTGCCGAGTACTGGTGGGGAAGCTTCAATCAACATGACACTCGCAGAGACAGAAAGCTGCTTTTAAACAGAAGGGAGCTTAATAAACTATTCCGGGCAACAAGGGAGAAGGGTTTAACAATAGTTGCAACAAGACTCTTTATCTCCGAGAAGGGTTATGCAAAACTTAACATAGCCATAGCCAAAGGTAAGAGAGAGTACGACAAGCGACACACTATTAAGGAGAACGATCTGAGAAGAGAACGGGAGAGAGATTAATGACTAACTACTTTTGTGTATGTTTCAGCATATGAACCACTTACGCCTAAGTGGTTTTGCACATCTTAGAATAACACACTCCTATACAGCAGACATACAAGCTGTTACACAAAATGAGTTAGACATTCCGTGCTGCCGGCATTCCTTTAACAACACCATAGACAATAAACGCCACTCCGGCTGCTACAAACGGGATACTTAACCATTGACCCATATTTAGAGTCATTCCTTGCTCGAATGCCACCTGTGGCTCCTTAACATACTCAATTAAGAATCTTGCTCCAAATATCCCTATGAGGAACAGACCAAAAAGAGTACCCTTTTTAAGTCTCGGCAGAGCTTTGAAATATAGCAACATAAGCACCGCAAATGTTATGAGATAGGCAATTGCTTCATAGAGTTGCGTGGGGTGTTTTGGTAATACCTCTCCCTTTAATACAAAGATGAAGCCCCAGGGAAGATCTGTGGGATTACCGTAAATTTCGGAGTTCATGAGGTTTCCCAAACGAATCAATGCCCCGGCAAGAGCTGTTGCCACGCCAATTCTGTCCATGAGCCAGATATAGTCGAATCTGTAGCGTCTTCCGTATTTCTTAATAAAGAACCATATTGCAATAAGAATTGCTATGGCTCCTCCGTGACTGGCAAGCCCGCCTTCCCATATTTTAAAAATCTCCAGTGGCCGCGCCAAATAGTATGCAGGTTCGTAAAAGAGACAGTGACCAAGTCTGGCTCCTACAATGGCAGAACCCAAAAGAGTATAGAGCAGAGCGTCGAGTATCTCGGACGGAAGTCCCTCTCTTTTAAAAAACTTTGTAAATATGTAGTATCCGATAATGAATCCGGATAGAAACAGAACGCTGTAGTATCTTATCTGAACAGGCCCGATGGAGAAAATCTCCGGTGAAGGTGCCCATTTAACTGCCAATGGCAAAAAAGAGAAGAGGGATGTAAACATAAATATAAAGTTTCACGAGTAAAATCAAAACAAATATAACATAAAAAACCCAGTAAGGAGTTTATACGCCAAAGCAGCTATACACTATCTTTTCAATCGAGTGAATACACTAAGTGGCAACGCTTTGCCGGATTTGTCGCCAAGATAAAGCTCTCCGTAAGATATCTCATTATCTCCCTTTTTATCGACTGATATTCCAAAAGCACTCTCTACAACACTCTTTGACAGTAGTGCCGAGTAGCCGTTTGAATAAAGATTTAGTACCATATAACTATTTCTTGGAGCCAGAATTTTTGAAACACTCTTCATCATCTCAAACAAAAGCTCGTCCAGCTTCCACTTCTCTCCGTCGGGGCCGTGCCCATACGCAGGAGGGTCCAGAATTATTCCCTGATAGGTGTTTCCCCTCCTGGCCTCCCGGGTTACAAACTTAAGAGCATCCTCTACTACCCATCTAATATTGTCTAATCTGCTAATTTCCATGTTTGTTCTTGCCCAGGTAACAACCTGTTTAACGGAGTCTAAATGTGTTACATCTGCCCCTGCACATTTTGCAGCTAGCGATGCGGCACCTGTGTACGCAAACAGATTTAGCACCTTAGGAGGTGGCAGTGAATTTTTACTGTTACTCTCCGATATCTTTTTAGTCTGTTCAAAAATGTAATCCCAGTTTGGTGCCTGTTCAGGGAAAACCCCAACATGCTTAAAAGCAGTAAGTCCCAAACGAAGAGTAAAATTAAGAGCACCCTTCTTATAGTCAACAGTCCACTGACCCGGCATCTTTTTTAACTGGTGCCATGTGCCTGAATCCTCTTTCCCCGATTTCCCGAATCCTGCCCCGGTAGTGAACATAGTGTGAGCCATGTCCATCCACTCTTTGTGGCTTAACCTGCTATCCCAAAGTGCCTTTGGTTCCGGTCTTATAATATAGTAATTGCCAAACCTCTCGAGCTTTTCAAAATTACCGGAATCAACAAGTTCATAATCACCCCATTTTTGCGGAGACTCAAGCAGCATAATCAAATCGTCTTATAAATTGTTAACAATAGATTGCCTAAGGTAGCAATTTTCTGAGAATATTCTTATTTTTGCTGCCTGATTACACAATTCACTAATATTTTTTCCATATGCAAAACATTGACAACTACAACTTTACTGGAAAAAGAGCAATAGTAAGGGTTGACTTTAATGTTCCCCTTAACGAATCATTTCAGATTACAGACGACACCCGTATAAGAGCTGCTGTTCCAACCTTAAAAAAGGTGTTGGAGAAAGGAGGTTCGCTCATTATTATGTCGCATCTGGGACGCCCAAAAGGTCCCACAGAGAAGTACTCCCTGAAACACATTATACCTGCAATTGAAGAGAAACTTGCAACTAGGTTAAAATTTGCCACAGATTGCATGGGAGGGGACGCTGCTGCGCTCTCTGCATCACTTAAACCTGGAGAGGTGTTACTGCTTGAGAATCTTCGATTCTATGCAGAGGAGGAGGGTAAACCACGCGGCCTTCCTGAGGATGTGACCGATGAGGTTAAAAAACAGGCAAAGGCCCAGATAAAAGAGAAACAGAAAGAGTTTACGCAAAAACTGGCCTCATATGCCGATTGCTACATAAACGATGCGTTTGGCACCGCACACCGTGCACACGCCTCAACAGCACTTATAGCCAAGCAT
>CAZPFI010000041.1:0-15453 GCA_964585795.1 uncultured Muribaculaceae bacterium
ATGTGTAAATGTAGGACTTTTACCGGTTACCGGACACACACTTCCCCTGGTAAGTCTGGGTGGCACATCCATAGTTTTTATGAGCGGTGGTTTCGGCATACTGCTATCTGTAAGCAGAACTATTGAAAATGTGGCCAAAAAAGAGATAACAGAACAAAGCAATCAACCTCAAACAGAAGAGAATGAAAAGGGAGATTAGAGTAATTATAAGCGGTGGGGGTACAGGAGGTCACATTTTCCCTGCAATATCAATAGCCGACTCTCTGTGCAGAATTGCACCTGAGTGCAGAATTCTTTTTGTAGGTGCTCTGGGCAGAATGGAGATGGAGAGGGTTCCCTCTGCCGGATACAGGATAGCAGGACTACCGGTAGCAGGTCTCAAAAGATCTCTCTCACCAGAGAATTTACTTTTGCCATATAAACTTTTTAAGAGTGTTCTTATTGCAGGTAAAATATTAAAGGAGTTTGACCCCCACATAGCAGTAGGCGTGGGTGGCTACGCCAGTGGGCCATTGCTGTGGATGGCCGGCAAAAAAGGTATTCCCTACATAATTCAGGAACAGAACTCCTACGCCGGAATAACAAACAGAATTCTGGGCAAAAAAGCAGCTGCGGTATGTGTCGCCTACCCGGGTATGGAGAGGTTTTTTGCAAAGGATAAGATATTGCTCACCGGGAATCCTGTAAGAGAGGGAATTGGCAAATCGTCGATACAGCAGAGAGAGATGGCCTTCGCATATTTTAATCTGGATGTTACCAAAAAGACAATCCTCATTACCGGAGGCAGTCTGGGAGCAGGAACTCTTAACAGATGTGTTCAGGAGTGGTTGGAGCAAAATATGAACAGCTCAGTTAACATTATCTGGCAGTGTGGCAAATTCTACTATTCGTCGGTGAATGAGTTCAACCAGCAAAACCCGCGTTCTTTTGTACATTGTTACCAGTTTATAGACCGTATGGATCTCGCATATGCTGCTGCCGATGTGGTAATTACGAGAGCAGGAGCAGGAACAATTTCAGAACTGTCGCTGGCCGGTAAAGCAGCAATTTTTGTTCCATCTCCTAATGTTGCTGAAGATCATCAGCGGCACAATGCCATGTCGCTGGTAAGGCAGGAGGCCGCAATAATGGTGGAAGACCATGAGGCCCTAAAAACTCTGATGCCGGTTGCGCTTAAACTGTTACAAGATGAAAGGCGAATTGAGCAGCTTGAATATAAAATTGGAGAAACAGCCATTTCAAACTCGTCTCATAAGATTGCAGAAGAGACACTTAAGATTGCCGGATATTTATAAAGATTAGGGTATGAAGAATGTATATCTCATAGGAGTAGGCGGAATTGGGATGAGTGCACTTGCACGCTACTATAAAAACCAGGGCAGCAATGTTGCCGGTTACGACAAAACGCCTTCGGCTCTTACAAAAGAGCTGGAGAGCGAAGGCATAGATATTCACTATAATGATGACATAGCTCTTATTCCTCCAATATTTAAAAAAGATAAAAGAAGCACTCTGGTTATCTACACTCCGGCAATCCCGGCAGATCTTATGGAGTTCATCTATTTTAAAGAGATGGGTTTCCGGATTATAAAGCGATCTTTGGCTCTTGGTGTGATATCAAGGAAAAAACGGACGCTGGCTGTTGCAGGCACACACGGGAAGACCACAACCTCCACCCTGCTTGCACATATTTTTACGCACAGCGGCAAAGGTTGCAATGCTTTTCTGGGAGGCATCTCAAAGAACTATCACACAAATCTTCTTTTGAGCAAAAACAATCTGCTTATTGCTGAAGCAGATGAGTTCGACCGCTCTTTCCTTCAGCTTTATCCGCAGACAGCCGTCATTACATCTGCAGACGCCGACCATCTGGACATATATCAGAACCACAAAAACATAAAAGATGCTTTTGAGGCGTTTGCTTCTCAGGTTACAGAGACTCTGGTGATAAAACTTGGTATTGATCTGGATACAGCAAAAATGACCTTCCATAATATCTTTAGATACTCCTATGATACCCCTTGTGACTTTTATGCTTCACGCATACGGACAGATGAGTGCGGGTACTTTACCTTTGACCTTAACCATCCGGACGGAGTAATTGAAGATTGTACCGTTGGGATACCGGGGTGGATTAATGTTGAGAATGCAATCGCCGCATCTGCAATTGCCTTAACTGAAGGGATAGACTCATATGAACTAAAGGGTGCTCTTAAATCTTTTGAAGGAGTAGAGAGAAGATTCGACATTAGAATAAATAGTTTGAAATGTGCATACATAGACGATTATGCACACCATCCAAAAGAGATATCAGCAGCTATAAGCTCAATTCGTAATATTTTCCCCGGCAGGAAACTTACAGGAGTCTTTCAACCACATCTTTATACCCGTACCAGGGATTTTGCGGAAGAGTTTTCGGAGAGCTTATCAAATTTGGACCAATTGCTGCTGCTTGACATTTATCCTGCAAGGGAGCTGCCCATCAAAGGTGTAACATCGCAGATTATTCTTGAGAGAGTTGAGATAGAACAAAAGAAAAGTGTCACAAAAGATACCCTTCTGGATGAGATATCCAATATGGACACAGATGTTCTTATAACTTTTGGTGCTGGAGACATAGACCGATTTGTAGAGCCAATAACCAGTTTACTGAGAGAAAAGTATAATGTTTAGAAAAATACTCATATATACAGCATATGTGTTGTCAACAGCAGCACTGGTTGCATATTTTTTCTTCTCCACCATACTGTATTCAAAACAGATTGAGAGTGTAAAATGCCGTGAGATAAAGGTAGTTATCCTGGACAGTGCCAAAAACAGGTTTGTGGGAGAGGAGGAGATAATAGAACTTTTAAGGATTGAAGGCATTACACCGGATCAAAGCAAAATAATACATGTAAATCAATACCATCTTGAGAATATAATTAATAAGCGTACGGCAGTAAAGAGGTCACATGTTAGTGTAACCCCAGGCGGACTTGTAAAAGTGGAAATTGAGCAACTCAGACCAATACTCCGGATAGAGGGTGTTAACGGTGGATTTTATATGGACGAGAGCGGAGGTGTTTTTCCTCTTATGAGGAGCTTTACATCTTATGTTCCCGTTATCACAGGTGATATTCCGCTTAAAGTAACACCCGGCTACAAAGGGGAGGTTAAAGAGAACAGGGAGTGGGCAGAGATGATATATCAGATGGGAATTTTTCTGGCAGAAAACCCTAAGTGGAACTTAATGATTGAACAGATTGATGTTGACAAAACAGGAGTACTGTGGCTAATTCCCCGGAAAGGAGATTTTGACATAATATTCGGACAACCTGATAACATCCATTATAAGTTTCAAAAGCTGTTGGCCTTTTACCAAAATGTATTACCAGAGACTGGCTGGGAAGCATACAAAAGTGTCGATTTGCGCTTTGGCAATCAGCTGGTTTGCAAAAAAAGAGAGATAAACAATTAAAAACTTAAACATATGAACAACTATGTTGCAGCAATAGATTTGGGAACCACTAAGGTGGTTACCATGGTTGGAGAAAGAACCGATTCCGGATACAGAATTGTAGCTTTCAGAGAGGTCCCTTCCAAAGGTGTCATAAGAGGTGAGGTGGTTAATATCCAGGAAGTACTGGACTCACTTATTCCAACTCTCGAAGAGATTAGAAAAGAGAATTCAGTAGAAATAAAAGAGGTATATGTTGGCATTGCAGGTCAAAATATAAAATGTGCATCTGCAAGAATAAGCAGGAACAGGAGCAGGGCAGAGAATCTGATAACCCAGGATGAAATTGATGAGATGATAAAAGAGATGTCAAACTCAAGGGTAAATGCCGGAGAGAGAATTCTGCATGTAATACCTCAGCAATATAATGTAGATGACCATATTGGTGTCGAAAATGCCAAAGGAATGACCGGAACCAGAATTGAGGGAGACTATAAACTTTTTATCGGCAGAATTAATTCTGTAGAGCACAGCAAACTTGTAATAAACAGGGCAAATCTAAAACTAAGAGATCTTATTCTGGAACCTGTAGCTTCTGCCAGGGCAGTACTTACAGAGGATGAAATGGAACTTGGTGTTGCTATGATAGATATCGGCGGAGGTACCACAGACCTGCTGATATATCAAAACAATATAATAAGGCATACTGCTGTTATTCCTTTTGGCGGAAATTCAATAACCGAAGATCTCCGCCAGGGGTGCGGAGTCTCATTAAGAAACGCCGAACAGATGAAAATTCAGTACGGCTCCTGCTACAGTGAATATGCTCCGGAGAACAGAACCGTGGTTATACCCGGAATTGGAGGAAGAGATTCAAGAGAGGTATCGTTTAAAGTAATTGCGGGTATTATTGAAGCAAGGGTAGAAGAGATTATTGAAGCAGTATTGTACGAAATAGAGAACTCGGGATATCAGGATAAACTGGGTGCCGGCATTGTCATTACCGGTGGTGGTTCTCAGTTGACAAACCTTTGTCAGTTTGTGAAATATAAGACCGGATACGATACTCGCATCGCTCATCCGGGAAACAATCTTGTGTTTGACACCTCCTCGGAGATTTGCAGACCGGCTCTCTCAACCTGTGTCGGCCTTATTATGGTTGGAGAGGAGAGCGAACATACCAGAGTTGAGGAGCAACCCTCCTGCACCACTCTCTTTCCAGAGGATGAACTCATTGCAGACACAGTAGCCAGAAAAACAATAAAAGAGAGAGGAAACAGGAGCAGGACAGGAAAAAACATCCTCAGCCCCATCCCTCAATTTTTCTCAAGCATATTTGACAATTCGAACAACGAAGCATAACTTTGCATTATGAAAGAGTATCTACCAGTAGACTGGGAGGCCAACAAATCTATTATCAAAGTAATTGGTGTAGGTGGCGGCGGTGGCAATGCTGTTAATCAGATGTTTAGACAGGGAATTAAAGATGTTGATTTTCTTGTCTGCAATACAGATATTCAGGCATTGGCAGCAAGTCCTGTACCCGACAAACTGCAACTTGGTAATGTTGTTACCAAAGGTCTGGGAGCGGGATGTAATCCCGAACAGGGAAGAAAAGCAGCTGTTGAGAGTATCGACAAAATAAGGGAACTTCTCGATGGTCCTACAGAGATGATTTTCATAACTGCAGGTATGGGTGGAGGTACCGGTACAGGTGCTGCTCCGGTGATTGCACAGATTGCAAAAGAGATGGGTATTCTTACAGTTGCTGTTGTAACACTGCCGTTCAGGGATGAGGGTACCGAGTTTTTAAAGAGGGCAGTCCTTGGTATCAACGAACTGGAAAAACATGTTGACAGTTTACTCATAATCGACAATCAGAAACTCTATAAAATATTTGGAGAGCTCTCAATTTTTGAAGCATTCCCTAAAGCCGACACTGTACTAAGTACCGCAGTAAAAGGGATAGCCGAAATTATTACCAGACCCGGTTTTATTAATGTAGATTTTGCAGATGTCCGTATGGTAATGAATAACAGCGGCATGGCTCTGATGGGGGTGGGAACGGCCAGTGGAGAAAACAGAGCAATAAAAGCGGTGGAGGAGGCGTTCTCTTCCCCTCTCTTAAATGATTTCGACCTTACATCCGCAAAAAATATTCTGGTTAATATCACCTCCAGCAACCAGCACGGTCTCACAATGGCAGAGCTTTCACAGATTATGGCATACATAAGTGAGTTTACCGGAGGCAATGCAGAGAATTTCAAACGAGGGGTGGTTTGTGACTCAGCAATTGGTGAGTCAATAAGTGTAACAATAGTTGCAACCGGTTTTGATATGCAGGCTCTGCCTCAAATATCTTCATCAGGGGGTAAAATTGTTGAAAGTGTGGTTCTTGGTAGCGACACCCCCAAGTCTGCAGTCAGTATGCCCAACGATCATACTCCCCTTACCGTAACACCATCAATTCCGGCTAAAGAGAGGAGTGTGAGACCTCAAAGGATAACAAATGACAAGCCGGAGGGGATGCCCGAGAAAAAAGAGAAACCAACACTTATTATTGAACCGGGTGAAGATATCTCAAGATACGAGAAAGAGCCGGCTTATATCAGAAAGCAGATAAAACTTAAGAGTGACAGTAATCCCGGAAGCATTACCGATATGAGGGAGAGCAGCACTTTCAGAATTGAAGAGATTAACGGAAAACAGCAGTTACTCTCCGACAACTCTTATATTCATCAAACCCAGGATTAATCATGACAAGAGAAACCAGAGTAAGATTTGCACCAAGCCCTACAGGTCCTTTGCATATGGGAGGTGTGAGAACCGCTCTCTATAATTACCTGTTTGCCAAAAAGAAAAATGGTAAATTCATTCTCAGAATCGAGGATACCGATTCGCAGCGATTTGTCCCCGGAGCGGAGAAGTATATAATTGATGCACTTACCTGGTGCGGAATCACCCCAAACGAAGGTGTGGAAAACGGCCAAATAGTTGAAATTCCTTCAGCTACACACCCTTTCGCACCATATCGCCAGTCACAAAGAAAAGAGTTGTATAAAAAGTATGCATTTGAACTTGTAGAGAAAGGATGCGCATACTACGCTTTTGACTCTCCCGATTCTCTCGACAGATTAAGGGCCGAATCCGAACAGGCCGGTAACACTTTTATTTATAACCACAGTGTAAGGGATGGTCTGGATAACTCCCTGTCTATGACACCTTCTCAGATAGAAGAGAGGTTAAAAGAGAGTGACAAATGGGTTATCCGTTTCAAAATTCCTGTAAACCGTGTTGTAAAAATGACCGACCTCATCAGAGGAGAGATAGAAATTGATAGCAACACATTGGATGATAAAGTTTTGTGGAAGGCATCAGATCAATTGCCAACATATCATCTTGCAAATGTAGTAGATGACAAATTGATGGAGATTAGTGATGTTATTCGCGGTGAGGAGTGGCTTCCATCTCTGCCCCTTCACTATCTGCTTTATGATGCTTTGGGGTGGAATGACCTGAGACCTGCTTTTGCACATCTCTCACTCCTCCTTAAACCCGACGGAAAAGGCAAGCTGAGTAAAAGGGACGGAGATCGCCTTGGATTTCCGGTATTTCCTCTTAAATGGGTTAGTGAAACAGGAGAAGTTTCAAGGGGATACAGAGAAGATGGATATCTGCCGGACGCTTTCATTAATATGCTTGCTTTTCTGGGGTGGAATCCCGGAAATGAACAGGAGATATTTTCACTTGAACAGCTTACAGACGCATTTACTCTGGAGCGTGTTATTAAGTCAGGTGCAAAATTCAACCCCGACAAAGCAAAATGGTACAATCACGAATATCTTAAAAGACTTTCCACCAGGCAGCTTGTAGATGGATTTATTCCTATACTCAATGAGAAAGGTATCAGCCGCGATATTGTCTTTATCACACATGTTGTAGAGTTAATAAGGGAGAGGGCAACCTTTATCCAAGAATTATGGGAGCTTTCACACTATTTTTTCTTACCCCCTTTGCACTACGATCAAAAGGTAAAAGACAAATTCTGGAATAATGAGACTCCACTGATAATGAGCGAAGTGATAGAAAAAATTAAAACCTTGCAACAATTCACTAAAGAGACAATAGACACAGAGCTTCCTCTGCTGATTAAGGAGAAGGGGTGGCCAATGGGTGTGGTTATGAACTGCCTGAGACTATCTCTTGTCGGAGAGTCAAAAGGGCCTGCCATTTCAGACATAATGTCTCTTTTGGGTAAAGAGGAGACAATATCCAGAATCTCGGGACTAATCCATTCCTCTTAATCTCTTCTCCCACCTCCAGGCACTCAGCATCACCTCTTCCACAGGTGTATCTGCCCGCCACCCGAGCAAACGGTTTGCCTTGCCGGGGTCTGCCCATACCTGTTCAACATCTCCGGCTCTTCTTGGAGCCACTCTGTATGGCAGCTTAACACCTGTTGCCTTTTGAAACAGATCTATAACCTCAAAAACTGAGAGTCCCTGTCCTGTTCCAAGATTAAAAACTTCCAGGTTCTCTTCACTTCCCTCCTTTTTATCAATTGCTCTGTTAAGTGCTGCAACATGTGCTTTGGCAAGATCACATACATAAATGTAGTCTCTTATACAGGTGCCGTCAGGTGTTGAGTAATCATCCCCGTAAACATTGAGAATATCTCTTACTCCGCTGGCGGTTTGGGTGACATAAGGCAGAAGATTCTGAGGAACGCCAACAGGCAGCTCCCCGATAAAGGCGGTTGGATGTGCACCAATAGGGTTGAAATATCTTAATGACACAACATTCAGTTTGTTTTTATAGGCCCTTGCACTATCAGAAAGAATATCTTCACACATTTGTTTTGTAAACCCGTAGGGAGAGACTGCTCTTTGCAGAGGAGCATCTTCATTTACAGGAAGGTCTTTAGGATGAGGCTGTCCGTAAACGGTGCACGATGATGAGAAGACCAAAGAGAAGTACCCGTCTCTTTTTATCATTAAATCTATAAGATTCAGCAGAGAGATTATATTATTCCTGTAATAGAGAAGCGGCTCTTTAACACTCTCCCCCACTGCCTTGAAGGCGGCAAAGTGAATTGCCGCAATAATATCCGGATATTTATTAAAGAGCATCTCCATCGAAGAGTAGCGGGTACAATCTATATGTTCAAAAAGCGGCCTGATTCCGGTAATTTTCTCAATGCCATCAATACTGTCCGCAGAAGAGTTGGAGAGATTATCTGCTATCACTACCTCATAACCCGCGTCAATAAGCTCTACCGAAGTGTGGGCTCCTATATAGCCCGCACCCCCTGTTACCAAAACTCTTTTTCTTTTCATGGCTGATAGTTTAATCTTATTTAAAAAACTCCTTTACCGAATTACAAATCAGCTGTTGTATATCTTGGTTAAGCTCGGTATGCATAGGCAAAGAGAGAACACAATCTGCAAGATTCTCAGAGTTGGACAGATCAACCGGTAATCTTGAAATAGAAGAGAAGGCCTTTTGATTGTTAAGCGACATAGGATAGTAAACCATAGAGGAGATACCTCTTTGAGTAAGAAACTCCTTAAGATCATCTCTCTTTCCAGGCACCTGTATTGTAAACTGGTGATAAACATGAGTTGAGAAGTCACTCTCCTGAGGAAGGACAATTCCGGGAACATCTGAGAGCATACTCTTATATAATTGTGCTGCCCTGTACCTTGAAGCCGAGTATTCATCGAGATATTTCAGCTTAACCTCCAGAACAGCAGCCTGAATGGTATCAAGCCGGGAGTTGCATCCAATTATATCGTGATAATACTTAGTGCTTTGTCCGTGATCGGTAACCATTCTTATCCGGCGGGCCAGAGAGCTGTCCCCAGTGATGATTGCCCCTCCGTCACCATAACACCCAAGATTCTTTGTGGGGAAAAACGATGTACAGCCTATATGTCCTATTGTTCCCAAAGCTTTTGTGCTTCCGTCCGAAAAGGTGTAACCGGCACCTATTGCCTGAGCATTGTCCTCTATAACATACAGCTTATGTCTGGAGGCGATACTCATTATCTCTTCCATCCTGGAGGCCTGTCCAAACAGATGCACTGGCACTATTGCCCTGGTTTTTTCCGATATGGCTGCCTCTATCTGATCTGTCCGGATGTTGAATGTACTCTCCTCCACATCAACCAACACAGGAACCAAACCAAGCAAAGCTACAACTTCGGCAGTAGCAGCATATGTAAAGGAGGGTACAATTACCTCATCTCCGGGTTGAAGCTGAAGTGCCATCATAGCAATCTGAAGTGCATCAGTACCATTGGCACAAGCAATCACATGATCGGCCCCGAGATACTCTGCAAGCTGTTCTTCGAATCTTGCAACCTGTGGTCCGTTAATAAAATATGCACTGTCAATTACGCTATGAACAGCAAAATCTATCTCCTTTTTAATTTTAGCGTACTGACCTTTAAGGTCCAGCATTGGTATGTTCATCTTTTCACCTGGTTTAAACTGTCTGCAAATTTAAAAAATTATTGCCTCATATAATTAATAGTTATCTTTATGCCCTACTTTGTAACATATGGAAAAAGGTATCAGGATTATTGGAATAGCATCAGACCATGCGGGTTTTGCACTTAAAGAGACGATTAAACAGACTCTTTCCAATGACGGAATTTCATTTAAAGATTTTGGCACATTCTCCGGGCAGAGCATGGATTATCCCGATACAGCCCATCCGCTGGCAGAAGCTCTCTCCAAAGGTAAAGTAGAAGCAGGTATAGCTATCTGCGGTTCCGGGAACGGTGTTAATATGACAGTAAACAAGCATCCGGGAGTAAGAGGGGCGCTATGCTGGACTCCTCAACTGGGTAAACTTGCACGGGAGCACAATGATGCAAACATACTCTCTCTTCCTGCCAGGTTTATTACCGAAGAGACAGCCCTTGAGATAGTTGCTGTTTTTCTAAAAACCCCGTTTGAAGGGGGAAGGCATCTTGACAGAGTCAACAAAATTGACTGCAGATGATCTCTACTGCCTCATTACCATTTATAATCGATAAACAAGCCCTCTCTTTAAAACTATCCCAAAATATTGAAGAGTATCCCGACGGCCTTGTAATTATTATAGATAAGCCATATGGATGGACATCGGCAGATGCGGTCCGTAAAGCTAAATTTATGTTACAGCAATGGTTTGGAGTAAAAAACATTAAAACCGGTCATGCCGGAACACTGGATCCTCTGGCTACCGGAATCCTTATTATTTGTGCTGGTAAAGCCACAAAAAAAGCCGATTTCTACCAATCACAGGATAAAGAGTATGTTGCACAGATAACCTTTGGTGCTACAACACCCTCTTTTGATCTGGAAAAAGAGATTGATAAAACATATCCCTTTGAGCATATTACAAAAGAGTCCATTGAAAGTGTGTTGCCATCTCTCACCGGAGAGATTCAACAGGTTCCTCCCATCTACTCTGCTAAACTTATCGAAGGACAAAGAGCATACGACATTGCCAGATCGGGCAGGAGTGCATCAATGACTCCGGCAAAAATCTCTGTTTATAATCTGGAGGTCATCTCCTGGTCCTCTCCATTATTGAGCATTGCAATTTCTTGCAGTAAAGGAACTTACATACGCTCATTTGCAAGGGACATAGGCGAGGTATTAAATAGCGGGGCTCATCTCTCTTCTCTTATAAGATCGGCATCCGGTATTTTCCGAATAGAAAATGCAATAAATTTTCAGGAATTGAAACTTTTTCTTGAATAATTCGTATAACAGAGTACTTGT
Source organism: uncultured Muribaculaceae bacterium (assembly GCA_964585795.1). GTDB lineage: Bacteria > Bacteroidota > Bacteroidia > Bacteroidales > UBA932 > Bact-08. The sequence goes on from CAZPFI010000041.1 coordinate 11,216, forward strand.
TTAATTTTTACAAAATACTCTTATGAAGTTATCGCAGTTTAATTACAACCTTAACCCCGATCTCATTGCCAAATATCCTGCCAAATACAGAGATGAATCGAGATTACTTGTCCTGAACAAAAAAACCGGCGAAACAGAGCACAGAATATTTAAGGATATTCTTGACTACTGCTCCGAACATGACACATTCATCTTTAATAACACAAAGGTTTTTCCTGCCAGATTATACGGAAACAAAGAGAAGACAGGTGCCGAGATTGAGGTTTTTCTGCTTAGGGAGTTAAACCGCGAACAGCGTCTTTGGGATGTTCTTGTAGATCCGGCCAGAAAGATAAGGATTGGAAATAAACTCTATTTTGGAGAGAATGATAATCTTGTTGCAGAGGTCATTGACAACACCACCTCAAGAGGAAGGACACTACGCTTCCTTTTTGACGGTACACACGAAGAGTTTAGGGCCACACTCTTCAAATTAGGTGAAATGCCCGTACCAAAATGGATAAGAAATAAGGCAGAGAGTATTGATACCGAAAGATTCCAGACAATATTTGCAGAACAGGAGGGTGCTGTGGCCGTACCTGCAGCCGGGCTCCACTTTAGTCGAGAATTACTTAAAAGAATGGAGATAGCAGGGGTTAATACAACTCATGTAACACTTCATATGGGTCTGGGGCATTTCAGAACCGTTGATGTTGAAGATCTCTCCAAACATAAAATGGATTCGGAACAGGTGATAATAACAGAAGAGTGCGCTTCAAAAATAAACCAAACCAAAGAGAGGGGCAGTAAAGTTTTTTCCGTAGGAGTTACTGTTCTCAGGGCAATTGAAACCTCGGTAACAACCCGCAATCAGTTAAAGCCCTTAAACGGATGGACAAATAAGTTTATATTTCCTCCCTACTCCTTCTCCATTGCCGACGCTCTTATAACTAACTTTCAGCTTCCTCAGTCGACTATGCTGATGAGTGCAGCGGCATTCGGCGGGTATGACAATGTAATGAAGGCGTACCATCTGGCAATGAAAGAGGGGTATCGTTTTGGTACTTACGGCGACGCAATGCTCATTATTTAATTTTTATTTTATCTGAATTTAAAAAATATTTGTTGGTTATTAAAGAGAGAATTAATTCTCTCTTTTTTATTTTACATTGTGGAAAGAGACGAACTCATATACCTGGTAGCTCTCAACTCAATTTTAATGTACAACGGAAAAGCAGCCCGGGAACTCATAGAGGTATGCGGAGATGCAGCCGGAGTGTTCCGTCTTAATGCCGGCGATCTTATAGAGGTTTTCGGTAAAAAATACAGCTTCTTTGGCGAGTTGCTAAATAAGCAGAGATTACAGGAGGCAGAGGAGGAGGTAAAATGGGCGGAACAAACTGGTGTGGATATTATCTGCTTTACCGGCAATGACAACCAATATCCAAAAAGATTGCTTGATTGTGCCGATCCCCCTTTATTAATATACAAAAAAGGGTACGGAACAGTTGACGCAAACAGGGTTGTCTCCATTGTTGGGACAAGAAGAGCAACACCCTACGGAATAAGCTGCACAAAAAGAATTGTTCGCGAACTGGCAGAAACCGGTGTCAAACCCTCTATTGTCAGCGGTTTCGCATATGGCATTGATATAACCGCACATATTTCTGCCATGGAACACAATCTGAATACAATTGCAGTTATGGGCACAGGTCTCGATGAAATATATCCTGCCTCACACCGCAAATATGCAAATCGGATAATGCAAAGGGGAGCAGTAATTTCGGAGTTCCCCAAATACAGTTGTGGCAGAAAAATAAATTTTTTAAGAAGAAACCGTATTATTGCAGGAATATCAGATGCAACAATCGTTGTGGAGTCGGGAGAGAGAGGCGGGTCAATTATTACGGCAAAACTTGCTCAATCGTATTCAAGGGATGTTTATGCAGTTCCCGGCAGTTTAAACGACTCTCTATCGTGTGGTTGCAACATGCTCATTTCACAAAATACCGCCTCTCTATACTTCAGCACCATCTCTTTTGCAGAACAGATGGGATGGAGCTCATTTATAGGATGTAAACAACAACAGAACAACAAACAGGCAGAAGGAGGCAGTCTGCAGAAAGAAAAAATATTGTTAGCTTTGAAAAGAAATCCGGGTTTGAACATAGACCAGTTGCAGTTCTTTACAGGACTCAACATACCTGAGATATCACGCTCACTTCTTGAACTGGAACTTGAAGAGAGGATTGAATCGTGTTCCGGAAGAAGGTTTTACACAATTTAGTATTAATGATAGAAATAATTGATACCCACACACATCTTTATGACTCCGATTTTGAAGATGACATTGATGATGTAGTAAAAAGGGCACAGGAGGCAGGTGTAACAAATGTGATTTTACCTGCAGTTGACAGTACTACATATGGCAAAATGTGTGATTTGGCCCGCAGATTTGATAAATTTACAATGATGTCAACCGGTCTTCACCCTACTTCGGTAAAAAACAACTGGGAGGAGGAGCTGGAATTTGTTTACAGTTCTCTCTCCGGCAATAAGTTTACCGCCATAGGTGAGATAGGAATCGATGGCTACTGGTCAAGAGAGTTCATAGATCAACAGGTTTATGTCTTTGAACAACAACTGATACTTGCCCATAAAATGAACCTGCCGGTAATAATCCACTCCAGAGAAGACGGGGGACTTATTTTTAAATCACTCGATAAGTTGAAACACCTAACCTTAAAAGGTGTCTTTCATGCTTTCTCCGGCAGTGCAGAGACCTGTAAAAGAGTTACAGGTTATGGAGATTTCAAAGTGGGCATCGGAGGTGTACTTACATATAAAAACAGCAATCTTCCAAAAGTTATTGAACAGACAGGCCTGGAGAACATTGTTCTTGAGACAGACTCTCCATGGCTGACACCGGCTCCTTTCAGAGGTAAAAGAAACGAACCATCTTATCTGCCGCTTATTGCTAAGGAGATAGCACGGATTAAAAAATGTGATGTGGAACAGGTTTGTGAAGTGACAACTTTTAATGCAAAAACACTTTTTAATATCACTTAACCCTTAAAATATATCCGTTAAAGTATATTAACTTTGCGTTCCGTTAATCATTCACAAACATATGAATTCGAAAATACTTCTGATATATACCGGTGGCACAATAGGTATGAAACAAGATCCTGTTAACGGAGCCCTGGTTCCATTTAAATTTGACCAGATACTCGAAGAGGTACCGGAGCTTAAAAAATTTGCTTTCATAATTGACACCTATTCATTCCATCCTCCCATTGACTCTTCTGAGATTGAGACCGGCTTCTGGAAGGAGATTGCTCTGCTTATAGGTTCAAAATACAAACTGTATGATGGCTTTGTTATTCTTCATGGTACCGATACAATGTCGTTCTCGGCATCTGCACTGAGTTTTATGCTTGAAGATCTTGAAAAACCCGTAATTTTTACCGGAAGTCAGCTGCCTATCGGGATGTTGCGTACAGACGGAAAAGAGAATCTGATATCTTCGATTGAGATAGCAGCCGCAAAAGATGAAGATGGAAGAGCTTTGGTTCCGGAAGTGTGTATATATTTCGAAAGTATCCTCTACAGGGGTAACCGAACAACCAAGTATAATGCAGAAAATTTCAGGGCTTTCCGTTCGTTTAATTATCCGTGCCTTGCCGAAGCCGGAGTACACATCAGGTACAATACCTCTTTTGTTAATTATCCTCAAACATGGGGAAAAGAGCTGAAAGTCCATACAAGTCTTAATACAGATGTTGCAATACTCAAGATTTTCCCGGGTTTCCGGGAAGAGGTGGTAAAAGGATTATTAAACACCAAAGATTTAAGGGCTCTTATTCTTGAAACCTACGGCTCGGGGAATGCACCTACAAAAGAGTGGTTTATAAATTTGTTGCGCGATGCAATAGATCGCGGCACAATCATTGTTAATGTTACTCAGTGTCATGCAGGCAGTGTAGATATGGATGCATATACCACCGGAATACTGCTGAAAGAGATAGGAGTTGTAAGCGGTTTTGACTGCACCACAGAGGCGGCAGTTACCAAATTATTTTTTTTATTAGGGCACGATTATGACAATCAAACAATTAAAGAATATCTTTTAAAGAATTTGCGTGGAGAAATTTCAATCAATTAGTATTAATTAAAAAATTCTTTATAAATTGCACGATAATTAACTCTGGTTTGGAAACAGATAACTATTTAAAATACATTGTTTAATACTTTAATCA
>CAZPFI010000042.1:0-3900 GCA_964585795.1 uncultured Muribaculaceae bacterium
AAGTGAAAATTTAGATATCATAACACTTGCCTCTATAGATGATGAGTAAGGCAAATAACAGACAATAAAATGAAAAAGTTATTTATTATATTAATCACTGTTTTGATTGCACTGCCGGGTTATGCCCAACCCGAGCCATCCAAACAACAAAGAAATCAGAGGTTTCAGCAGATTCAAAGCGCCAAGATCGCCTTCTTCACTTCCGAACTTGAGCTGACACCAAAAGAGGCAGAGGAGTTCTGGCCGGTTTACAATCAATATTGGAAAGAGCGCGAAACAATTGTACGACGCACACAATCGACAATACGCAATATAAACCGTTCTTTCAAAAACAATGAGCAGATGTCCGATCAGGAGTTGCGCAAACAACTTGACATTTACATTAACGGCCCTGTTGAAGAGAGCGCTCTGCACAAAGAGTACTATGCAAAGTTCATCAGGGTACTTCCTGTTAAAAAAGTTGCAAAGTTATATGTTGCAGAGGAGGAGTTCAGAATAAAAATGATTCATCAGCTAAGAAGTGGCGAAAGTCAGCCTCAAGTGAAAACTACCCGTTAACCCTTTTAAAATCTTTGAGATAGTACTTCTCCACAAGATTACAATAATCATTGGTATAGCTGTCTCCTGATTGGTGTTGCATGATTAGGGTCTCCTCAATGAGAGAGACCTTGGTTTTTTTGACAAACTCCATTATTACTCTTTTCTCCGGCTTGTCTTCAACTGTCTTCACCCGGCATAACCGCGAGAGGGGTAACCCCCTCTCCCCGGCAAGCTTTTTAAAGGAATCGCTTTGACCATAAGGAAGCACTACAGCAAAAAGACCATCTTCTTCCAGCATTGAACAGACACTCTCAATTAACACATCAAACGGAAGCACATGATTATGTCTTGCTTCTGCCCGTCTCTGCTCGGGAGCAATTAAAGAGCGGGAAAAGAAGGGAGGATTTGACACAATAAGAGAGAACTTTCCTCCATTATAGCGTTGCAGAGAGACACACTCCGCTGTTAAAATATTACTCCATGGGGAGTTGGCAAAATTGAGAGTTGCCTCCTCAACCGAAAGCTGGTCAATATCTATCGCATGAATATCTGCTGTTTGTTTACCCAATTCGGACAAAGACTCCTCTAACCTCTGAGCAATTATAAGCGCAATAACACCTGTGCCGGTTCCAATGTCCAAAACACGATATTGTGCGTTTCTCTTACTTAGGTTTAAAAAAAACGATTCCGGCGGAAGGGAGAGCCAGGCCGGAAGTAAAACGCCATCGGTGTTAATCTTCATTACAGATTGTGTCTGTCTTACAGAGAATCGTTTAAAGTAAAAACTCCCCATCTTTCATCTCTAAAATTCTGTCACTCATCTGTGCCAGATCTCTGTCGTGGGTAACAATTATTATTGTTTGTGAGTACTTGTCCCTTAGGTCGAAGAACAGACGATGTATCTCCTGCTTGGTTTTTGTATCGAGGTTTCCCGAAGGTTCATCGGCGAAAAGAACCGCAGGCCTGTTAACCAGGGCTCTGGCAATTGCAACCCTTTGCTGCTCCCCTCCGCTAAGCTCTGCAGGTTTGTGGGTAAGTCTCTCACCCAGTCCCAGGAAAGTTAACAACTCTCCTGCCTTGTCTCTGGCCTGAGTCATTTTAAGCCCTGCTATAAGTGCCGGTATTGCAACATTTTCAAGCGCTGTGAATTCGGGCAGCAAATGGTGAAACTGAAAAACAAATCCTATGTTTTTGTTGCGAAACCCCGCAAGAGCATCCGATTTGAGTGAGAAGACATCAGTGTCATTAATGAAGACCTTCCCGGTATCGGGCGTGGAGAGAGTGCCAAGTATCTGAAGCAAGCTGGACTTTCCGGCCCCGCTTGCTCCAACTATACTCAACACTTCGGAATCTTTTGCATAAAAGTCAATGCCTTTAAGCACCAGAAGAGATCCAAAGGATTTGGTGATATTCTCAGCCCTTATCATTAATAAATTAATCTTCCTTCTCGCTGGCTTCGTACTCTTTGAGAAGTTTATCCTGAACCTCGGCAGGCACCTGCTGATAATCGGCAAATGTCATTGTAAAGGTTGCTCTTCCGGAGGTGAGCGAGCTGAGTGTAGTGGAGTATTTGTTCAACTCAGCAAGGGGAACGCGCGCTCTGAGAACCTCAAACCCCTTCTCGCTGCTCATCCCCTCAATCATTGCACGGCGGTTCTGAAGATCGCTCATAACATCTCCCATATGCTCACTTGGAACCAAAACCTCAATATTGTAAATTGGCTCCATAATCTTGGGGCCTGCCTTTTTAAATGCCTCTTTAAAGGCATTACGGCCGGCAAGTTTGAATGAGATTTCATTTGAATCTACCGGGTGCATCTTTCCGTCATAAACAAACACCCTGATATCCCTTGCATAAGACCCGGTTAACGGACCCTCCTCCATCTTCTCCATAATTCCCTTAAGGATAGCCGGCATAAACCTGGCGTCGATTGCTCCACCTACAATACAGTTATAGTACTCAAGTTTTCCGCCCCAGTCCATCTTATACTCCTCTTTCCCTTTAAGATTAAGCACCAGCTCCCGTCCGTCAATTTTAAATCTGTTGCCGGCATCCACTCCCTCAACAACCGGCTCGATAAGCAGGTGTACTTCACCAAACTGGCCTGCACCACCTGATTGTTTTTTATGACGGTAGTCTGCGGTTGCCACCTTTGTTATTGTCTCACGGTAAGGTATCTTAGGATTGATAAGGTCAACCTCAATTTTGTTGGTATTTGTAAGGTGCCACTTAAGTATGTTAATGTGATGCTCTCCCTGGCCACTGATAATGGTTTGCTTAAGCTCTTTTGAGTATTCAACCTTTATTGTCGGATCCTCTGCATTTGCTCTGTTAAGTAACTCTCCAAGTTTCTCTTCGTCCTTCTCCTGTTTTGCTTTGATTGCAGTGCGGAACTTTGAAGGAGGGAATACTATTGGTTCGAAAACCCACTCTTTTGACCCTCCGTTAAGGGTTTGGTTTGTCTTAACAGATTTTAGCTTTACTGTAGCACCAATATCTCCGGCTACAATCTCTGTAAGCTTCTCTCTTTTTTTGCCGGCTACCGAATAGATGGCAGAGATTCTCTCCTTTGAGCTGTTTTCGTGATTTACCAAATCCATCCCCTCGGTAAGCTTACCTGACATAACCCTGAAATAAGATACCTCTCCAAGGTGCTGTTCAATTGCCGTTTTGTATATAAACAGCGAAGTCTGGCCGGATGCACTGCAAGGAACAGTCTCTCCGTCTTTCAGTTTTTGAACAGTTTTGTCAGGAGATGGAGCAACATTTATTACAAACTCCATCAATCTCTTAACTCCTATATCTTTTTTGGCTGATAAACAGAAAAGTGGCATAATCTGACACTCCGAAAGACCTATTGAGAGTCCTTTACGAATCTCATCCTCTGTTAACTGTCCTTTATCAAAGAATACCTCCATCAACGCCTCGTCGTTTTCGGCTGCCATCTCTGCAAGCTCCTGGTGGTACTCCTCTGCCTGATCTTTAAGGGCAGCAGGTATCTCCAGCTCTTCGCGAGTGCCGTTTTCGTCTTTAAAGCTGTACATCTTCATCTTAAGAACATCTATAAAGGCATTGAAATTCAGGCCTGTCTCAACAGGAAATTGTATTACTACCACTTTCTTTCCAAATGTCTGTTTCAAAGATTCAACTGTACTCTCCCAGTTTGCTTTTTCGTGATCTAACTGATTAACACCAAGAATTAAGGGCTTATTATTCTTCTCGGCATATCTTGCAAGAATCTCTGTCCCTACCTCAACACCCTGTTGGGCATTAATAATCATAACCCCTGTGTCGGCAACTTTAAATGCAGAGATTACACCTCCAATAAAATCATCAGAACCGGGTGTGTCAATCAGGTT
>CAZPFI010000042.1:3910-14929 GCA_964585795.1 uncultured Muribaculaceae bacterium
ATCGAAGGAATATTCATTTGTTACTTCAGAGATATAAACTCTGTAAACATAAGAGTAGGATAGATAGACCTCTGGTAAATCTGCTCAATCTCTGTGTTATCACTTACTGTTGTTTTTGCCTCAACCGAACCTCTGCGGTCAATCACTTTTCCTTCGAACAACATGGTCTCCGCAAGGGTGGTTTTTCCGGACTTGGTATTTCCCAGAAGCACTATGTTACGGATGTTTTGGGTGGGATAGACTTTCATATTATATCTGAATTACATATTAATTTATCTCTTTTTACTCCATTTAAATATCAGTTCTTTAAAAACCGGAACGCCAAATTTAGTAAAAAAAAATAAATCGGCAATATGTCATAAAGCTTGCATAAACGAACTTCTGTTACTAAATCCGCAGTATTTGTGCAACCTCTTAAACTCAACCCCCCGTTGATACAAGTCGGCAGCATACTGCACCCTGTACATAGCTGTAAGATTGTCCACAGAGAGCCCGCACACTCTCAAAAGGGCATTTTCGAGCAGCGTGGCATCTACTCCGCATATCTGCGAAATCTCTTTTGTGTTAAAATTTCTGCGAAGGAAAAGCATGTCGTTCTCATAAATTTTAAACAGCGACTCCACTATCTCCTGGTCAAAACGCTCTGCATTCATTTTTTTAAACTTTTATCTTTATTATTACCCTGTTCTATCTGGTGCAAATATATACCCATCTCTTTTGTATAACACCAGCTTTATATGTGGTTTTTCTAATGCTGTTTCCGATTTTTCTCATTTTAAACATTATTTCCGATAATAACATGTACTGCCTTCTGTTTGCACAATGTTTGGGTGTTGTTCATATGGGCAGTCTTAAATATAAATTTGTCTTGTATGGATTTCGAGCACATAAGAGAGCGCATCAAAAGAGAGCGCAAAGCGCAGGGTTTTACTCAGGAGCAAATGGCCGGCTATCTGGGAATATCCGTAAACTCATACCGGGAAATTGAAAAAGGGAAAACTCTTTTAATAAACAATCGGCTGGTGAAGATTGCCACAATTCTCAATAAACCTCTGGAGACAATAGTGTTTGACATATCTTCCGTTGAAGATTACACCCATAAGCTGTTGCTGATGGAGCAGGAGTACAGAGAAAAACTCAACATTGCCGAAACCTCATATAAAATCAAAATTGCAGAGATGGAGGGAGAGATTAATGTACTGAAAGCAAACCTTAAGACCAAAGAGAGCATAATTGGTGTCCTGAGAGAGCGTCTGCCCGAATATTGATTTTTCCCCGATACCAATAATGATTTCTCCCCGACATCCTTAATAATTCTCTTTTCTCTTTTTTGTTTCTTCACCTCTTGTTATCTTGCACCAGAATGTCAGATATTGCGGGTTTACATATTTCAGAATTAATTACCCCATTGCAGGGTCTTATTCGCGCAGGGTGTGATGAGGCAGGCAGAGGTTGTCTTGCAGGGCCGGTATTTGCTGCTGCTGTAATATTGCCCGACGGTTTCCGCAACTCTCTGTTGAAAGACTCCAAACAGCTATCCGCCAAGCAGAGAGAACTGGTTTTACAGTTTATTAAAGAGGAGTCGGTTGCATGGAGTGTTGCAAGTGCAACTGCAGAAGAGATAGATGCCATCAATATTCTTAATGCCTCGATACTTGCAATGCATCGTGCCATTGAAAAACTTAAGGTAGAACCGCAGGTTTTATTAATTGACGGAAACAGGTTTAAGCCATATAAAGACCTGAGGTATATATGCATAGTAGGCGGCGATGCTGCTGTTGCCGAAATTTCTGCGGCATCTGTTGTTGCAAAGTGTTACAGAGACGATTATATGAAGCGTTTGGCTGTTGACTTCCCTGAATACGGGTGGGATAAAAACATGGCCTACCCGACAAAAAAACACAGAGAGGCCATTCTCAGATACGGTACTTCGATACACCACCGTAAAACATTCCGGCTTCTGTAGCCGGGGCTTACAAATTACCTTGTCTTTTCAATAGCTACTTTACCTGCTGCAAACACAGAGAAGGTAGCCAGCAATACAGATACAATAATCTCCGATGTAAGATTTGCTCTGTCCGTTATAGCATATCCTGCTGATGCCAAACCATCTATTACCGCAGAGTAACCACCCAGAGCCACAAACAGTAAAAATCCGGCCAATGCACTTATCAGGATAATAATACTGCTCCTGTCGGTTGCCGGTTTTGGAGCCGGAAGACAATCAAGCGCAGAGAACAATCTCTCGCTGAAACCCTCATCAGATATAGTCTGTTTATGATTGTCAAAAAATCTTTTTATGCCTTCATCCTTCATAACCAATCCTTTTTAAATGTGTCGATAAATTAACCTTAGCTCTTGAAAGGTGCGATTTTATTGTGTTATCTTTTATGCCGGTTATTAGCGAAATCTCTTTTATGCTTTTATCCTCCATATAAAACAGCAGAACACAGGTTCTCTCATTGCTGTTGAGTTGCCGCATAGCCATATACAACTCCTGATTGCCAAAACTGCTATCACTTTTTTCATCCGATATCAGCTTATTATCGCATATTTCGTTGACAGCAAAGCGCTTCGCAGCTCTTTTATTGTCGCAAAAACAGTTGTAAGCAATTCTGAACAGCCAGGTTGAGAATTTTGACCTTCCTGTAAAGGAGTTCAGGTTTAAATAGGCCTTTATAAAAGCCTCCTGTGCTATGTCATCGCCAAGAGAGGCATCTCCGTCACACAGATTAAGCAGGAACCGCCTCAGCGGCTCCTGGTTTAACCTTACCTGCTGTTCAAATTCTGCTCTGCTCAACAAATCAAAGTAGTTTTAAAACTTTTTCTCTTCGCTTTTTCCCTTATTAACAAAATAAGCAATAAGTTGTCCTAAGCCAATAAACAGTGGAATAAATCCAAAAGCTGCAAATTTCAGCTGGTCGAAAAAGAGATATAGAGCAATAAACACACCAATCCCCACACCAATGGTTACCAAAGCAGATGTTAAAGGGTCGTATTTTTTAACTTTTCGCTCATCTGCCAGTAACTGAGGATCAATCTCTTTGCCATGTTCGATAGCTTTAATTATTACCTGGTTTCTCGATCTGTCTCTAAGTAGTTTCGAAACAAAGACAATAAGTATAATGAGAACTGCTGTCAAAAATGGACTTATAATTCCAAAAACTTCAGGGCCACGCATAATATTATAATTTAAATTGTTCATCTGTTAGACTAAAAATCCTTTAAAAAAGTTGCAGCAATCTGTGAAATTCTTTCAAGATAGTCCTGTGCCCCTTTTATTGCCCGATCTTTGTCGGGTTCGATATGAGAAATTGAAAAGACCTCACTGACTCCCAAACCCCTAAGCTCTGCTGTTGAGAGACGGACATCTCCACAAATAAGCCATAATTTTTTATTGTGTTTTTTGCAAAGCTCTCCTACTCCGGCCAGCAGCTTTCCCGACAGACTCTGCGAGTCGGCTCTTCCCTCTCCTGTAATGATAACATCGGCATTTTCTATACTCCTCTCCACATCCATAAAATCGAACAGAATTCTCCAACCGCTTTTAAGAGTTGCTCCGCAATAGGCTTTCAGGGCAAAACCAACCCCTCCTGCAGCACCCACGCCGGGAACCTGTGAGTGGTCTGTTCCAAGGAAAGATGCGGTTACCCGTGCATAATTCTTCATTCCCTCCTCCATAAACTCTATCTCCTGAGGTGAGGCACCCTTCTGAGGGGCATATATGTGACTTGCTCCTCTTGGCCCCGTAAGAGGGTTATCTACATCACAGGCAACCTCTATGTTTAATATGTCCAGAAATGATGCCTGCTCATCTCTCTCTACACTATGTATATTAATGAGGTCTCTGCCTGTTATAAACTCTCCATGCTTAACATCCAATCCGTTAATGTCTTTGAAGCGGAAACCCAGGGCTTCAAGCATCCCTGTACCACCGTCATTTGTGGCACTTCCTCCAATGCCAACCAATAAACGATTGTAACCCATGGCTGCAGCTCTTTTAATTACAAGCCCCAGTCCGTAACTGCTGGTGAACATCGGGTTCCTCTCCTCTCTGGATAAAAGCTGTAAGCCCGTCGATTTTGCCATTTCGCACAGTACCTTGTCTCCTATCTCAAGAAGCGGCACTTTTACCGGCCTCCCCAGAGGGTCCAGAGAATCTGTTATTACTCTCTTGAAGCCAACACTCTCAACGGCCTCCAAAGTTCCGTCTCCTCCGTCTGCAAGCGGCAGCCGGTTTATATGTAATGGCAGCCCCGAGGCAAGAAGACCCTTTTCAACAGCCTCCGAAACTTCAAGGGCAGTAAGACTCCCCTTGAATTTATCTACCAGTATGAGAACCTTAATCATGGCAAACTCTGCTATGTGTAAATATAAGATAAATATGTCAGATTTATATATCTTTGCTTTATGTCAATTAAACAAAATAAATTTTAAAATTTTAGATATGAAGAAAACAGGTCTTTTAATTCTTTTTGCCATTTTACTCTCTTTAAGTCCATTGAGGGGAGACGAGGGGATGTGGTTGCTTCCGCTTATAGGTAAGTTAAATATGAAGGAGATGTCTGCGTTGGGGTTCCGGCTTACGGCTAAAGACATCTATGATATTAATAATACAAGCCTTAAAGATGCCATTGTTCATTTTGGAGGAGGATGTACCGGCGAGCTTATCTCTCCCGAGGGCCTTCTGCTAACCAATCACCATTGCGGGTATGGAGTTATTCAGAGACTCAGCACAGTAGAGAAGGATTATCTGCAACATGGCTTCTGGGCTATGAATCGAGGTGAAGAGTTGCCGGCTCCCGGCCTTAGCGTTACTTTCCTGGAGAGCTTTACTGATGTTACAAAAGATATAGAAAAGGCAGCCAAAAAGGCAAAAAACCAGGACGAACGCAAAGCAGCAATTGATAAGGCAATTGAAGAGATTACCAAAAAGGCAGTTGGTGACAACAGATACCTTACTGCAAGGGTAACCACAATGTACGGCGGAAACGACTACTATCTGGTTGTTACAAAGGTATTCAATGATGTCCGTTTTGTAGGAGCGCCTCCTTCGTCAATCGGGAAATTTGGTGCTGACACCGACAACTGGATGTGGCCAAGACACACTGGCGACTTTGCCCTTTTTAGGGTTTACGCCGATGCAGACAACAATCCTGCTGCATATTCACCAGACAACAGACCATATACTCCTAAGAAACACCTTACCATATCTGTTAAAGGGGTAGAAGAGGGTGATTTTGCAATGATAATAGGGTATCCCGGAAGAACCAACCGCTTCATGACTTCTGCCGAGGTTGCTGAGACAAGAGATATCACAAATGCAATTGCAATTCATGTAAGAGGAATCCGTCAGGATGTTCTTATGACCGACATGGAGGCAGACCCGAAAATTCGTCTTCAGTACTCAAGTAAATTCTCCAGCTCTTCCAACTTCTGGAAAAAGGCAATTGGTATGAATGAGACCTTTGCCAAGCTGGATGTCGAGAACAGGCGTGCCATTGAGGAGGAGAACTTCCGTAAATGGATTTCAGGTAACAAAAAGAGAACCCAACAGTACGGAAATGCACTTGAAGAAATTAACACTGCGGTACAAAAGAGAGCAAGGCCGTTATACCTCCTGCGCTATCTTCAGGAGTCCCTGGGTAATATAGAGCTCACCGCTGTTGCAAACCACTATGCAGGTGTTGCAGATGCACTGCAGAAAGGAGAGAAGGAACAGGCAATGAGAATGGTAGCCGCTCTTGACACAAGAATTAAAAACTTCTTTGTAAACTACTCGGAGCCAACTGACAGAAAGGTGGCAAAAGCGCTTATAAGAGTGTATAAAGAGAAGGTGGAGGCAGCAGATCGTCCAAAGTTTTACGGATGCATAGAGGATAAATTTGGTGGAAATATTGATGCTTTTGTAGATTTTATGTTCGACAACTCGGTGTTTACCTCTCTCGAAAGCATTCAAAGCGCACTAAAAGATAATCACGAAGCTATAATAAACGATCCGGCTCTTGAGATTGGTAAGAGCATCTTCTCTCTTATGCCAAAACTGCAGGCAGAGCTTACTGCTGCCAACGAGACTTTTGCTGCCGGACACAAAGCATACATTGCAGGTCAGCTTGAGATGAATAAGGGCAAAGCTATGTATCCCGATGCAAACTCTACAATGAGAATGAGTTATGGACAGGTTTTAAGCTACTCTCCAAGAGATGCCGTTCATTACGACTTCATCACAACTCTTAACGGTGTTATGGAGAAAGAAGATGCCAATAACTGGGAGTTTGTGGTTCCCGAAAAACTTAAAGAGCTGCACAAAAACAGAGATTATGGCAGGTATGCTATGGCAAACGGTGAAATGCCGGTTGCATTTATTACAAATAACGACATTACCGGTGGTAATTCGGGAAGCCCTGTTCTAAATGCAGACGGAGAGCTGATAGGTTGTGCTTTCGACGGCAACTGGGAGGCAATGAGTGGTGACATTATCTTTGAACCATCTCTGCAACGCTGTATAAATGTTGATGTAAGGTATATTCTTTTCATCATTGAGAAATTCGGAAATGCAAAGCATCTAATAGAAGAGATGACCCTTGCATTTTAATTTATGAGAAATCTCTTGTGTAAGGAGATAAACATTTTTGAATAAATATTGTTTTTTCATCTTTAGAATCATTTAATGATTGTAACGGAGTTATCATGGATGTCAACAAAATAGAGCAGGTTCTTAAAACTGTAATGCACCCTGTGAAAGAGAGCGATATTGTCTCTCTTGGTATGGTGGAAGATATTAAGGCAGAGGAGGGAAGAATAAGATTTCGTCTAATATTCCCTTCTCCTGACCCTCTCTCTACCACAATTAAAAAAAGCTGCGAGAAGGCGCTTCGGGAGGTGTTCCCGCAGGAGGGTCTTAAGATTTCAATTATGGAGCTGGTGCGCGAGCGGAAAGTTGAAAAGCGGCTCAATCTTCAGCTTGGACAGGAGGCGCTCTCTCAGGTTAAACATATTGTTGCTATTGCCTCCGGTAAAGGAGGTGTTGGCAAATCGACCATTGCAGTAAACCTTGCTATTGCACTTGCAAAGAAAGGGTACAAGGTTGGCCTCACCGATGCCGATGTGTACGGACCCTCTGTGCCCAAAATGACCGGAACCGAAGAGGTGAAACCAATGGTTGATGACACAAGCGGTAAAGAGATGATTCTCCCTATACCCAAATACGGTGTTAAGTGGATGTCAATCGGCTATTTTGCAAAACCAGGGCAACCCCTTATCTGGAGAGGCCCTATGGCAAGCAATGCTCTAAAACAGATGGTGTTACAGGTGCAATGGGAGGAGCTCGATTACCTTATTGTGGACCTCCCTCCCGGTACAGGAGACATACATATTTCACTTGTACACGATGTTCCTTTATCGGGGGCAATTGTAGTAAGTACTCCTCAGCCGGTTGCTCTGGCAGATGTAGAGAAGGGTGTTAATATGTTTCGTTCCAAAGATATCAACAAACCGGTTTTGGGGATTGTGGAGAATATGGCCTGGTTTACCCCTGCCGAACTTCCGGAGAACAAATACTATATCTTTGGTAAAAACGGATGTAAAGAGATGGCAGAAAAATTTAACATCCCTCTGCTGGGTCAGATTCCATTGATACAAAGTATTCGTGAAGGGGGAGATGAAGGAACCCCGGTTGTGTTAAACGGAGAGCTTCCGGAAAGGGAAGATGTTAAGAGCTTCTTCGCCCTGGCAGAAAAACTGATCTCAATACTGGAGTAAACAGTTCTCCCACCGGGAGTTAACCGCCTATTTCACGGTATTTATTCATACGGCGGTTCCACCTGTCCCGTGCATACTGCTGCATGTCGGGAGTAATATCTCTTTCGTCCATTATCTCCAGACCTAAAATGGTTTCGATTACATCCTCGAGAGTGACAATTCCTTCGAAGCCACCGTATTCATCAACCACAAGTGCAATATGTGCCTTTTGTGAAAGCAGCCGCTCCCAGAGAACAGTCAGAGGTTGCAGTTCGGGAACCACAATTATAGATCGTTTGATTGTCTTAAGCTTAACTCCAAAGTTATCTCCGGCCATATTCTCAATTACATCCTGCCTGTGAACAAATCCGGTGATGTCCTCTTTGCTGTCAGAGGAGTAAACAGGAATCCGGGAGAAGTTACGATAGCTTTTGTTGTGATAAAACTGCTCAATTGTCATCTCTTCCGAAGCTGTCTCTACAACAACTCTCGGAGTCATTACATCTTTCACTTTAATGCTTCTCAGACGGATTATGTTCTGGATAATCCTGTTTTCGGCGCTGCCTATAAGCCCCTCTTCCTCTCCTATGTTAACCATAGCAGAGAACTCCTCGCGACTAACCCCCGCGCTCTCCTTACCCCCTATTGAAATGACTTTTGTGAGCCCCTCCGATATCAAAACCAGCGGATAGGTAATGTAAACCATAACATTGATTATCCGGGCAGAGCCCATTGCAAGCGATTTCCAGTAATAGGCCCCTATAGTTTTAGGAAGTATCTCGGAAAACACCAAAATGAGTATGGTAAGTCCTGCAGAGACCAGCCCGAAATAGGCATCTCCAAAGACAATTGCAGCCTGTGCACCAACACCTGCAGCACCTATTGTATGAGCGATTGTGTTAAGGGACAGTATTGCAGAGAGTGGCCTGTCAATATTGCTTTTAAGCTGCTTAAACAGAATTGCAGCTTTTAATCCCTGCTCCTCCTTCATAGAGATGAACGAAATTGGCGTTGTGAGAAGAACCGCCTCCATTACAGAACAGAGAAACGATACTAAAAGCGCAAGTGCCAGATAGAAAAGTAAAAGACCCATACAACAGTTAATTTAAATTGGGTGACAATTGCAGTTTACACACATCTTAAAGCTTAACCCTGAATTTGGAGAGTCGCTTATCCAGCATAAACTTGGGTATTATCATCTTAATTACATCTACAAGCTCGTTGATAAGCCGCTCTTTCACAAAATCTTCTCTAAATATAAAAGAGATCTCTCTTCTTGGTTCATCTCCGGCAAAAAGGCGAATATTCTTTTTTTGCTGAGGTGTTAAAGCGCTTATATGAAGTTCGGGTATGAGTGTATAACCTCCGTTTTTATCAACTATTCTAATAAGTGTCTCAATGCTTCCTGCTTCATAAATCTGCATAGACTCCATGCTTTTGCTGCAGATATTAAGCATTTGGCTGCGGAAACAGTGTCCCTCCTGAAGCAGCCACATTGCACGGGGATCAAGCAGGGCCGGGTCAATTTTTTCCATTGCATACATGCTCTTCTCTTCCGGAGAGACATAGGCAATAAACCTTTCGTAAAATAGCGGAAGCTCCAGAATATCCTGTTCATCAACCGGTGTTGCAACTATTGCAAGCTCCATTTCGGCACTTTTTAACTTTTCAATTATCTCCGATGTCCTTGTCTCGGCAATTCTCAGCTTCAATCCGGGAAGCTTGTCCCTTACCCCCCCAAAGAAACGGGGTATAATATATGGCGCCAGAGTTGGAATTATTGCCATATTTAATTCTCCCACGACACTCTCCCTCACTGCGGCTGCAATCTCTCTGAATTGTTTAAGGTTGAATTGCACCACCTTTGCCTGTGAAATGAGAGTTCTCCCTAATGGGGTGGGCTCTACAGGGCTCTTTTTGCGGTCGAAAATCTCTACTCCAAGCTCCTCCTCAAGCCGTTGAATCATCATGCTCAATGTGGGCTGAGAGACATTGCACGCCTCTGCCGCTTTGGCAAAATGCCGGTGGCTGTCAAGAGCCAGAATGTACTCCAATTGCTGAATATTCAAACCTTTTATCTGTTAAAAATTCAGTTCATTTCACTCACCCTTGTTTATGGTGCTTTTAAGAAACAGCTCATCCATCTGTGCGGAGTCAATAGCAGACGGGGCGTCCAGCATTATATCGCGCCCGGCATTGTTTTTTGGAAACGCAATAAAGTCACGGATTGTCTCCTGTCCACCAAACAGAGCACAAAAACGGTCGAACCCGAATGCAATACCTCCGTGAGGCGGAGCTCCATATTTAAAGGCATTTATTATAAATCCAAATTTATACTCGGCCTCTGTTTCACTAAATCCTAACACACTGAACATTCTCTTTTGAACCGCTGCGTCGTGAATTCTTACCGATCCTCCTCCAATCTCTGTCCCGTTAAGCACAAAGTCGTAGGCGTTTGCACTAACCGCTGCAATATCTTCCTTATTATCGCTGTAAAACTTGTCCATATCCTCGGGTTTGGGCGATGTAAACGGATGGTGCATTGCGTAAAACCTTTGTGTATCTTCGTCCCACTCAACAAGAGGAAAGTCATAAACCCACAAAGGCGCAAAGTTATTGTTGTCTCTCATACCAAGTCTGTTGCCCATCTCCAAACGCAGTGTTCCAAGTGCTGCCTGTGTCTGCTTTTTGTCTCCCGCAAGTATGAGCACCATATCGCCATTGCCGGCGCCGGTCTCGTTTGTAATTGTGGTAAGCTCTTCCGGCGAATAGAACTTATCCACCGACGATTTAACACCATCTTCCGCCACTCTAATGTAAACAAGCCCTTTTGCTCCTATCTGCGGTCTTTTTACCCACTCAGTAATTTCGTCCAGTTGCTTGCGGGTATATGATGCCGCTCCCGGAACACAGATTGCGCCTACATATTGAGCAGAGTCGAACACCACAAAGTTTTTCCCACCGGTAAGGTGTTTTATCTCTGTAATTTTCATCCCGAATCTGATGTCCGGTTTGTCCGATCCGTAATATTTCATGGCATCGGCATAGGACATCCGGGGAAATTTCTCCACCATCTCTCTGCCCAATACATTTTTAAACAGCTCCTTTATTAAACCCTCAAAGGTGTTCAAAACATCCTCTCTCTCAACAAATGACATTTCGCAATCTATCTGGGTAAACTCCGGTTGGCGGTCTGCACGCAGATCCTCATCCCGGAAACAGCGAACAATCTGAAAGTATTTGTCGTATCCGGCAACCATTAACAGCTGTTTGAATGTC
>CAZPFI010000043.1:0-14900 GCA_964585795.1 uncultured Muribaculaceae bacterium
AGTATTGTATGGCGATTTGTACATTGTAGGAGGTGCAGACCCTACACTGGGATCACCAGACACCCTTGCAATCCCCACACCTGTGCTGTTTAAAATGTGGAAGGAAGCAATCGATGCAGCAGGCATAAAACGAATTAACGGGCATATAGTAGCGGACGACAGGTTCTTCGAGCCGGAGATTGTCCCTACAACATGGCAATGGAGCAATTTAGGTCCTTCTTACGGACACGGAACATCCGGGCTCTCTTTTAACGAAAACCTGCAGCAGGCAGCTTTCAGACCCGGATTAAACAGGGGCGATAATGTATTTATGTTCAGGATATATCCTCAGATACCGGATATGGAATACAGGGTAAACATTCTTACCGGAGAGAGGGAGAGAGGTTCAAGAACAGCTTACTACACATCGGACCTTGCCAGGGTAGGTCTTTTCAGAGGAGTTCTTCCTGCCGGCCAGGATTCTGTATCTGTCACAATATCAAATAAATTTCCTCACCTGGCGTGTGCTTATGAGTTTAAAAACTATCTCGATAAAAATGGCATCTACAGCAAACCTCAGATTAAAGATGCAAGGGAGTATGCTCTTAAAGAGAGTGATAAACTGGAGGTAATTACTGAGACCCTGTCACCGCCGTTGTCATCAATAATAAATGTGACAAACAGAGTAAGTAACAATTTCTATGCAGAGACACTCCTTAAAATGGTAGGGAAACAGATGACAGGAGTTGGTTCATACGACTCATCCCGGGTTGCCGTATTAAGACTTTTCAAAGAGATGGGGCTTAAAACAAAAGGTTTCACTCAGGCAGACGGAAGCGGACTATCCAGACAAAACTATGTTTCTCCCAGGTTTTTCTGTAATTATTTCTCTTTGATGAAAGAAAACCATAACTTTGACATGTTTTTTAACTCTCTTCCCCAGCCGGGTGGTCCCGGAACTTTAAGGAGCGTTCTAAGTGGTGTTGCACCGGCAGAGAGAGAGAGAATACACGCAAAGAGCGGTAGTCTGGCCAACGTAAGATGTTATGCGGGGTATGTGGTGAGAAAAAATGGCGAACTGCTCTATTTTGCAATACTTGCAAACAATTTTTCGGCAAGGACGGCAGAGATGCAGGTAGGAATAGAAGGATTTATGAATGAGTTAATTAAATTTTAAATAAGTACTCTAATTATGTTAACACTTTCCAGAAAAGCAAATGAAATGCCTGCATCCCCAATACGGAAGCTGGTACCCTATGCAGAACAAGCCAAAAAAAGAGGAGTTAAAGTCTACCACCTCAACATCGGACAACCTGATATTGCATCTCCAAAGGAGGCACTCAACGCAGTTAAGGATGCCTCTCCCGAACTCATTCCTTACCCGCACTCAGCCGGGATAGAGTCTTACAGAGAGGGTCTTGCAAAGTACTATCAGGGAATTAATATCAATGTTACAGCATCAGAGATTAATGTAACCAACGGAGGCAGTGAAGCACTTCAGATTGCGTTGGCAGTTACATGTAATCCCGAAGATGAGGTTATTGTAATGGAGCCCTTCTACACCAACTACAACTCTTTTGCAGTTCAGAACGATGTAACGCTGCGTCCTATAGCAACAGATATTAAAAACGGTTTTGCACTACCGGATGTGAGCGAATTTGAAAAGCTTATCAATCCCAAAACCAAGGGAATAATCATTTGTAATCCCGGAAACCCCACAGGAACTCTTTACTCCACCGAATCTCTGAGAAAGCTTGGAGAGATAGCAAAGAAAAATCAACTCTTTATATACTCCGATGAAGTTTACAGAGAGTTTGTTTATACAGATAAGCCACACTTCTCCTGTATGCATCTTGAGGGACTGGAAGAGAATGTTATACTTGTCGACTCTGTTTCAAAAAGATACAGTCTTTGCGGTGTGAGAATCGGAGCAATTGTGTCTAAGAACAAGCAGGTAATGAATGCCGTTCTTCGTTATGCACAGGCACGCCTTTGCTCTCCTGCTTACGGACAGATGGCAGCCGAAGGAGCTCTTAATACTCCACAGGAGTATTTTACAGCTGTAAGAAATGAGTATATTGCCCGCAGAGATTACATGATTGATGCATTAAATAAAATGGAGGGAGTTTACACTCCTATGCCAATGGGTGCATTCTACACCATTGCACAGCTTCCTGTAGATGACAGCGATAAATTTGCACAATGGCTGCTGGAAGATTTCCACTACCAGAATCAAACTTTAATGCTGGCTCCTGCCGCCGGATTCTATGCTACCAAAGGTAAAGGCACTAACGAAGTTAGAATAGCATATGTACTTAAGATTGAAGATCTTAAAAATGCAATGAAGTGCCTGGAAGTTGCTCTTAAGGAGTACCCCGGAAGGACTATATAACTCCTTAAAGGTATTTAATACCGGTTGTCAAGTGACAACCAAATAACACAAAGCTGTCCGTAATTATGAGTTCATAAATTACGGACAGCTTTTATCACATATCGCCCGGTGTCTATATAAAATGTGCAATCCGGCTGATTGCAATAAAAATCATCAAAACAAAAAACTCTGCTCTTCTTGCCTTGAGGTTACTCTCCATGGAAACAGACTCATATATAAGTAACGACATTGGAATTGAGATAAGTACAAATAACTGAGTTCCATATGCCGGATAAAAAAGTGATATCAGAGACAGAAAGAGGAAAACCATAATGTTCCGCAGTATAGAGGAGTATTTGAGAGTTTTATACCTGTTTACCACTTTTCCCACAGATATCACAGATCTGTAAAATACAACTACAAATGAGATAATCAGTACGATGTCGGCTAAATTCCCGGCATTTATAGCCGGGGCAGATACAGAAGCAATATCGGTCCATAAAAGCTCCAAAAAAATTGATGCATCTCCAAAAATGAGGTGTCTTATTGAGACAACAAAAATGTAGGGCATAAGAACAACCAGTATAGAGAGAACAAATTTTCTTAATTCAAACGAACTGCTCTGAAGGGAGTAAAAAAGGATTACCGGTATCATGAATACCAGCAGGAAATTGAACATTGTTGCAAGTGAAATGAGAAAAGCAGCTATAGAGAGATTATTGTCATCATCTTTGCTCAAAAGGGAAAAATATATCGATGACATGAGCAGCGGTGCAGCAATTGATGATCCACTAAAGAAGATAGTCGATTCCGGGGTTAAAGCAAATACAAGATAGGTAAAGGCAAGCTGCAAAGAGCTTTTGCCACATGTAAAGAGCTTCTCATTAAACCTGTACAGCAAAATAACCGTAATGAGGTGAAATGAGAGAGATAGAAAAACAGAGAGTGCAGGCGATAATGTCTCAAGATTAACAAAACCGGCCAAAAGAGGTATCCAGTTAAAACGGGTGTTGTAAAAAGAGACGGGTGATAATAAAACGGAAGATACCAGAAGTAAAAGTGTCATCAGCCCGAGAAAGAAAGGGCTGTAAACAAATCTGTATCTATGCTCATCTTTCATATCAGATCGAGTCCAATGTCTTTTCTAAACTGTATATCTGTAAATTGTACTTTTGAGGCAAGGTTGTAGAGCGTATCGCGTCCTGAACTGATATCAGAGTCCAGAACAGTTAGGGCAAGCACCCGGCCCCCTTCTGTTAAAAGCAGTTCATTTTCAAGGCGTGTACCCGAATGAAACAGCATTTTTCCAGACAAATCCTCAAGACCCAAAATCTCATACCCTTTTTTATACTCAAGAGGGTAACCTCCTGAAACCATTACAAGAGTAATTGCTGTACTGTCGCTTATTTCAATAAACTCTTCATTAAGTCTGCCCTCAGCCGATGCAATAAGATGTTTAAGAAGATCGCTCTCTATTCTGGGCACAACTGCCTCTGTCTCCGGATCACCCATCCTTACATTATATTCAATGACAAAGGGATCTCCATTGCAATTCATAAGACCAATGAAAATAAAACCTTTATAATCTATCCCTTCTTTTTTTAACCCCTCAATGGTAGGTTTTATCACCCGTTCCTCAACTCTCTTCATAAAGGCCGCATCGGCAAAAGGAACGGGAGAGACAGCCCCCATTCCTCCTGTATTTGGGCCTTTATCGCCATCCCCGGCTCTTTTGTAATCCTTGGCCTCCGGCAGAACAAGATAGTTTTTGCCGTCTGTGAGCACAAAAACCGACAACTCAATTCCATGAAGAAACTCCTCTATAACCACCTTGTTTCCCGCTTTGCCGAATTTTCCTCCCAATATGCTCCTCAACTCATTCTTAGCTTCCTCTTCATCTTCAAGGATAAGAACTCCTTTACCGGCAGCCAGACCATCTGCCTTTAATACATAAGGGGCATTGAGAGTCTCAATAAAACGGTCGGCCTCATCAATCGAAGATGAGTCGAAACTTCTGTAACCGGCTGTAGGAATAGCGTGTCTTAACATAAAAGACTTTGCATAATCTTTACTCCCCTCAAGCATAGCTCCATTTGAGCCGGGACCAACAAAGAGTACATCCTTTAAAAGAGTATCTTCTTTAAAGCTGTCAGCCAGGCCATTTACAAGAGGATCTTCGGGGCCGACAATAACCATATCTATTTTATTGGAGAGAACAGACTCCTTTATCTGCTTAAAGTTCTTTATGTCAATATTAATATTTTGTGCAACAGACAAAGTACCGGGATTCCCAGGAGCGCAGTAAAGTTTTGTCAGTAACGGGCTTTGCGATATCTTCCATGCCAGAGCATGTTCTCTGCCTCCGGATCCGATTATAAGAACTCTCATCTCTTTTTTGGGCAAAAATAATAATAAATTAACTTTGCCTCACATAAACCGGAGTATGAAACACCCATTTATTCTTTTGTTGCTGGTGATTATATCACTTACATCCTGTGACCGCAATCTTATCCCCCAAAGAAAAATGCCGGAGATAATTGCCCGGCTGCATCTGGCTGACAGGTATGTAAACTCCAATTACAGACTTGTTTTAAAAGCAGACACAACAAAAATATACGAGTCGGTACTCAATAGATACGGTTATACCGGAGACCAGTTTATCTATACAATTGACTACTACCTCACACGCCCGGTGAAGCTTATGGAATTTTACAAAGAGGCAAAACAGTTACTGGAGAAGTGGGAAAAACAGACAGAAGACCTCATAACTTACAATCAAATGATGGAGTTTAAGCTGAGGCCATATAAAGAAATTATGGAAAAGGCCGGTGAGATAAAGATTTTAACCTCAAGGGAGAGATCACTCAGGTGGATTCTTGTTCCGGACTTATACCCTGTGTGGAGTACTTCGCTGAGTGATTCCCTGAAAGCTATATATGAGAGTCCGCAGCTTGCCCTCTGGTGGGCATCAAACTTTAAAACCAGGTATCCGGAAATATTACTTATTAAAAGAGATGAGAAAAATCGCAGCACAATACCTCTTCCCATTGAAAGGATGCAAGCCACTCCGCAAAGGAGTCCTCACACTGGACGATGAAGGTACCATTCTGGATATCGGAACTCTTGAAGAGGAGAGTGAGAGCACCGAGTTTTATGACGGGATACTTGTTCCCGGCTTTGTAAACTCGCATTGTCACATAGAGCTTTCTCACCTTAAAGGGATAATTGACACAGGTACAGGCATGGCCGGGTTTATCCGTGAGATTAACTCCAAAAGGCATACCGTTTCAAAAGAGGAGATAGAACACAGGATTGCAGTAGAGATGGGGAACCTGTATTCTGGCGGAGTCTCCGCGATGGCAGATATTTGCAACAACAGCGACAGTTTTTACATAAAATCGAAATCGCCCATATATACCCGTTCGTTCCTTGAGGTGTTCGGCACAGACGAGAAGAGTGTACCTGACATTATAAAAACTGTAAAGGAGCTCAAAAAAGAGGCAGAACGATTTGGATTGGATGCCGTTCCCACTCCGCATTCATGTTATTCGACAAGCAGGGCATTGATAAAAGAGTCTGCCGGAGAGGCACTTAAAGAGGGATGGATATCTTACCATAATCAGGAGAGCTGGGAGGAGAACCTGCTGTTAAAATACGGTACAGGCCCTCTGGCAAGAGAGTATGAAAACAGGGGATGGTGTACACCTGAAGTCACCGGTAAACCATCGCTGTTTTACTTCCTGGATATAATTAATGATATTGAAACAGAACAGCAGCAGAAGATTCTTTTGGTTCATAACACTTTTACAAATGAACAGAGCGTAAAATATGCAGAAGAGAGCAGAAGAGATATCTACTGGGCAGTATGTCCGCTCTCAAATCTATACATTCACAAGGCATTGCCCCCTCTTGAACTATTCCGTCATTATAACCTTAAAATAACGCTTGGTACAGATTCATTATCAAGCAACCATAATCTTTCACTCACCGATGAGATAAAATGTATTCAACAGTTTTTTCCAAACATACCTCTGCAGGAGATATTTGAATGGAGCTCTTGTAACGGTGCAGGTTTTCTTGGTGTGGACAATGTGTACGGATCGTTTGAAAAAGGGAAAAGGCCTGGCATAGTTTTAGTTGACAATATCGATTACAGAACAATGAAACTGACAGCGGGCAGCAAATCTACAAGAATAGTGTAAAATAAAAATAAACAGATATGTCCACAATTCTATTCAATCAAATAGTATTCGGCCCTGTAAAAAGCAGAAGACTGGGCATCTCACTCGGAATAAACCTGCTTCCCCTGAGAGGCAAGCTTTGTAATTTCGACTGTATATATTGTGAGTGCGGCTATAATAAAGATGGAATGGATGACAAAAAACTCCCGGCAACGGAGGATGTTATTTATGCACTTAAAGAGAAATTATTGAATAATGACACCCTTGCAGGTGAAATAGACTCAATAACATTTTCCGGTAACGGAGAGCCTACACTTCATCCCAGTTTCGGTACAATTGTAAACAAAACAATAGAATTAAGAGACTTATATGCACCTAAGGCGAAGGTATCGGTTTTGACAAACGGAACCGGATTGTCAAAAAGAGAGATTGCAGAGTCGTTGTTAAAAGTTGACAACGCAATCATAAAAATTGACTCACCATTCAGTGAATGTACAGAGGCAATAAACCAACCCAATTTCTCATACTCACCCGCAGATATTGTTACACAACTTAAGCAATTTGAAGGGCGTTTCATTCTTCAGACTATGTTTCTAAGAGGCAGACATAACGGTATAGAGATAGATAACACACGACCAGAGCAAATAGAGGCCTGGTATAAAATTGTTGAGCAAACAAAGCCCAAAGAGGTAATGATATATACTATTGACCGGGATACACTCGAAAAGGATCTGGAGAAGGTGAGTACAGAGCAGATGGAAGCTATCGCCACACCCCTCAGGGAGGCCGGGTTTAAGGTAACAGTCAGTGGATAAAATAGATAAAATTAACAATGAGGATACTAATTCAACGAGTTGAGAGTGCATCAGTAATTGCTGATGGCAAACCTGTTGGCAAAATTGGAAAAGGGCTGCTTCTTTTTGCTGGATTTGAAGATTCAGACACACAAACAGAGTTGGAATATGCAGTAAAGAAATGCTTGAATCTCAGAATCTTCGACGACTGCAATGGTGTTATGAACCTGTCGGTTGCAGAGATCTCCGGGGAAATTTTACTTATCAGTCAGTTCACCCTCCACGCACAGACAAAAAAAGGGAACAGGCCCTCTTATATAAAAGCGGCCAAACCACAAACTGCCATTCCTCTGTACAACTCTTTTGCCGGCATGCTGGGAGATGCTCTGGGGAGAGAGATACAGACAGGCATCTTTGGTGCAGATATGAAAGTTACGCTGGTTAATGACGGACCGGTTACAATATGGATTGATACAAACGAAAAAACATAGAATAGATTATGGAAAAGAGAACAGAGAACATCAACCCAGCCACTCTGGTGCGGTGCCTTGGACTTATGGATATTACATCTTTAAATCAGACAGATACCAAAGAGAAGATTATATCATTGACAAACAAGGTTAACGGATTTAATAAACAGTTTCCCGATTATCCCAATGTAGCAGCAATTTGCGTATATCCAAATTTTGCAGCTACCGTAAAGGAGACCCTGCAGGACAAAAATGTAAAAATTGCAGTAGTTTCAGGTGTTTTTCCAAGTTCTCAGAGTTTTTCCGCCATTAAGTATGCCGAGTGCAGAATGGCTGTAGAGGCAGGTGCTGACGAGGTTGATGTTGTATTATCCCTTAATTACTTCCTGGGTGGGGAGAGAGAGAAAGCAGCCGAAGAGATTATAATGATGAAAAACTCTTTGGGGAGTGCACACCTCAAAGTCATACTTGAATCCGGGACATTAAGTTCCGCAGACCTTATTTACGATGCATCAGTTCTTGCAATGGAGTCGGGTGCCGATTTTATTAAAACCTCTACAGGTAAATCCGAACCGGCAGCCACCCCCGAAGCAGCTGTGGTTATGTGTACGGCAATAAGAGATTTCTATCTTAAAACAGGTAAAAAAGTAGGTTTTAAACCTGCAGGAGGAGTGGTTACAGTAGAAGATGCACAAAAATATTACACAATTGTAGAGGATATTTTGGGAGAGGAGTGGTTGAACAGCAACTATTTCAGGATAGGTGCAAGCAGATTGGCAAACAACATACTTACCTCTCTCGAGCAAAGGAGTATTTCTTACTATTAATTCATTTTATTATCTTTAAAAACGTTTAGTGTTTAATTTAAAAGAAAAATTCATGAAAAAGAGATGTTTATTAATTTCCATTGTTTTACTGTTCAGTTTAACCTCTGTTTTTTCACAGAATTATACAAGAGCAATCGGCTTAAGAATAGGATCTTCCATAGGGGCAAGCTATAAACAGTTTGTCAACCACAGTCAGGCAGTTGAGGGGATTCTCGATCTGGATATTCTGGATAAAGATCATATGAAAATAAAAGCAACCGGAATCTATCAGTTTCATTTTAATGTTAATGTCGACGGACTAACCCTGTTTGCAGGTCCGGGAGCATCAGCGGGAATAATGGTAGGCAACTCCAGCGGTTTTGTTCTGGCTGTCGATGGAATGGCAGGTATTGAATATAAATTTCAAAACTCCCCCTTTGCAATATCATTCGACTGGAACCCCAAGGTTCAAATAATTACAAATGCGGGTTTTAAACCCGACAACTTCGGTCTTACATTAAGATATATACTTTAATAATTATAAATTTAACATCAAATTAAAATGAAAAATTACATCGAGAGTAATAAAGAGAGGTTTATGACCGAACTTTTTGAACTCCTCCGGATTCCTTCAATAAGCTCCATGGCCGACCATAAACCCGATATGCAGAGAGCAGCGGAGAAATATGCAGAGATGCTTTTGGCTGCAGGATGTGACACCGCAGAGGTATATCCCACCAAAGGTCATCCGGTTGTGTTTGGACAGAAAATAATCGATAATACAAAACCGACAATTTTGGTTTACGCCCACTATGATGTTCAACCTGCCGATCCATTGAACCTGTGGACTACACCTCCTTTCGAACCTGAGGTAAGGGACGGGGCAATCTATGCAAGAGGTGCAAATGACGATAAAGGTCAGGGCTTTATGCATATTAAAGCATTTGAATATCTGGTTAAAACCAACCAGTTGAAGTGCAATGTGAAGTTTATTATTGACGGAGAAGAGGAGATTGGGTCACCAAGTCTGCCGGAGTGGGCTGTAGCACATAAAGAGATGCTCGCCTGTGACGACATCCTTGTTTCCGACACCACTATGATAGATGAGAAGATACCCTCGATTAATGTTGGAATGAGAGGTTTGGCATATCTGGAGGTTGAGGTGACAGGCCCCAACAAAGATCTTCACTCAGGCCATTACGGCGGTGCAGTTGCCAATCCTATCAATGTACTGTGCAGCATGATAGACAAACTTATAGACGACAAAGGCAAGATTACTGTCAAAGGATTTTACGACGATGTTGTTGAGCTTACAAAAGATGAGAGAGAGATGCTTGGCCGTGCTCCGTTTAACGAAGAGGAGTATAAGCACTTTCTTGATATTGACGCCGTAACAGGCGAAGAGGGATACACCACAATGGAGAGAACAGGTATCCGCCCATGTCTTGATGTAAACGGAATCTGGGGAGGATATACAGGAGAGGGTGCCAAAACAGTTCTCCCTTCAAAAGCCAGTGCAAAGATTTCGATGAGAATTGTACCCAACCAGGATAATAAAAAGATTGCAAAGCTTTTCGAAGAGCACTTCTTATCCCTTGCCCCAAAGGGTGTTAAGGTAAAAGTAACTCCTCACCACGGAGGTCAGGGATTCCTCTGCCCTATTTCATCCAATGTTTATAAGTCTGCAGCCAGAGCTATAGGAGAGGTTTACGGTATTGAGCCGGTTCCAAGCCGTGGAGGCGGAAGTATCCCGGTTCTTGCCGATCTGCAACAGATACTCAATGCAAATCCACTTCTTATGGGGTTTGGTCTCGAAAGAGATGTTATCCACTCTCCAAACGAAAGCTTTTTACTGAGTCAACTGTTCAAAGGGATTGAATCTATCGGTTTGTTTTACAAATATTATACCGAGTAGTAGCTGATTTACTGTCTATTACAATTTATTTTGTAAAATTTTTAAAAATTTGATTTCAAATTATAAATAAATTTTTAACTTCGCAGCCGATGAAGGCAATTGTATCATATTATTTCTTCTTTTTCTTTTACTTTTTTCATACAGAAGAGGGGCTGATATGTTATTAAAATAGTATAAACAGATAATGTAGAGGCCCCTTGAGAGAGGGGCCTTTTTTTATGCAACAAAATGAAAGCAGAGCAGACAAACGAAGTAAGCGTAGCAATTCAGGGAGGATTCGGAGCATTTCACGAACTGGCAGCAAAACAATTTTTCGGAGACATCCCGTTAAAGATTGTGCCTTGTGATACATTCACCGATCTTTTTGATGAACTGAAAGATAAAAAAATCGACTGTGGAATTGTTGCCGTCGAAAACTCAGTAGCCGGAAGTCTGCTTCAAAACCACACTTTTTTACACGACAGCAACCTGCCCATTGTTGGTGAGCAGTACCTTAGAATTGTTCAGAACCTTATAGCCCTTCCGGGGCAAAGCATTGAGGACATAAGAGAGATACACTCTCATCCCATAGCAATACAACAATGCTATCTCTTTCTTAACGAGTTGCGCAAAAAAGGGGTGAAAATTATTGATTCAATTGATACTGCTCTTAGTGCCAAAAGGATAAGAGAAGAGAACCTTACAGGTACAGGAGCACTGGCGAGCGACCTTGCATGTCAGATGTACAATCTGGAAACCATTGTACGCGGAGTTGAAAGTAATAAGAGAAACTTCACACGATTTGTAATTGTAACAACCAACGGTAAAGTAAAGAGAGTTCTTAACCTCTCTCCCGACTCTGTGGATAAGGCCTCTTTATGCTTCTCTTTGCCTCACCAGCAGGGGAAGCTTTCCCATGTACTATCCGTGCTGTCTATATACGGTATGAACCTTACAAAAATACAGTCATTGCCTATTGTGGGCATGGAGTGGCAGTACCTGTTCTATATAGACCTTGTGTTTAACGACTATACAAGATACAGACAATCTCTGGACGCTATAAGACCTATTACAGAAAACCTTAAAATACTGGGAGAGTATAAACATGGAGAGCAACCAAAACAAAATTAACCCGGCAAAAAGAACCCGGCTGGTTAATGAGTATTACTTCTCGCAAAAATTAAGAGAGATAGATAACCTCAGGGCAACCGGCAGGGAGATAATTAATCTTGGAATTGGGAGTCCCGACCTGGCTCCCTCTCCGCAAACAATTGCAGAACTGACAAAAACCTCGGTAAACGACAATGTCCACGGTTATCAGAGTTATCAGGGGATAAAGCCCCTGAGAGATGCTTTTTCGGGATGGTATAAAAAATTCTTTAATGTCAGTCTCGACTCTGATAGTGAGATACTACCTTTGATAGGATCGAAAGAGGGCATAATGCATATAAGCATGGCATTTCTTGACGATGGAGAGAAAGTGCTGGTGCCCGACCCCGGATACCCCACATACACCTCAGCAACCCTGCTTTCCGGAGGTATTGTAAATAAATACAAGCTAAGACGGGAAGGTAGCTGGTATCCCCATTTTGATGAGATTGAGGGCAACGGTTTAACCAATGTTAAAATTATGTGGGTTAACTATCCTCATATGCCTACAGGACAGAGGGCAGAGATAAAAGTTTTTGAAAAAATTGTAGCATTTGCACACAAACACAAAATCCTCATCTGCAACGACAATCCATACTCATTTATCTTAAATGACAAGCCATTGAGTATTCTCTCGGTGGACGGAGCCAAAGATGTAGCCCTGGAGTTAAACTCTTTAAGTAAATCTCACAACATGCCGGGATGGCGGATAGGAATGGTAGCTGGAGATAAGGAGTACATTAACGCTATTCTTAAAGTTAAGAGTAACATGGATTCCGGAATGTTTAAACCCCTTCAGCTTGCAGCGGCAGTGGCTCTCAATTCGGGTGATGAGTGGTATTTTGAGCTGAATGAGACATACAAAAGAAGGAGAGCTCTGGCAGAGGAGATGATGAAGAGATGGAAATGCTCTTTCGATAATAAACAGACCGGGCTTTTTGTTTGGGGTGAGATTCCCGGCGATTTTAAGAGTGGTGAAGAGTTCAGCGACCACATGCTTTACAATTACGGAATATTTATAACCCCCGGATCTGTGTTTGGCATTCAGGGAGAGAGGTACATAAGAGTCTCCCTTTGCTGTAACGAGGATACTTTAGAAAAATGCTTGTCAATAATAAATTAATACAACCCTTATAACTTAAACAAGACTCAAAAGAGATGAAAAAAATTGTACCAATCAGAGAGTGGTCATACTATAAACAGGCACCACTTTTAATTACCGGGCCATGTAGTGCAGAGAGCGAAGAGCAGTTGTATAAAACAGCCATGGAGCTTATAGAGCTTAAAAGGGTAGATGTCCTCAGAGCAGGTATATGGAAACCCCGCACTCGTCCCGACACATTCGAAGGTGTTGGAAGAGAGGGTCTCAAATGGCTGAGAAGCATAAAAAAAGAGACCGGAATTCCAATAGCAACCGAAGTTGCCAATCAGTATCATGTAAATGAAGCACTCAAGTTTGGAGTAGATGTACTGTGGATAGGAGCCCGCACCTCTGCAAATCCCTTCTCACTGCAGGAGATTGCCGAAGCCCTGCAGGGTGTGGATGTTACAGTGTTAATCAAGAATCCCATTACCCCCGATCTGGAGTTGTGGATTGGAGCAATTGAGAGAATCTATAAAGCCGGAATCACAAACATAGCAGCTGTCCATCGTGGTTTCTCTTCTTATGAAAAGAGCAGATACCGAAATCAGCCAATCTTTCAGCTTCCAATCGAGCTCAAAAGGCTATATCCGCAGATTTCTCTTATCTGCGACCCAAGTCACATTGGAGGAGACCGTGAATTTATTTACGAACTGTCACAAAAATCAATGGATCTTAACTATGATGGTCTTATGATTGAATCGCACTGTAATCCGGCAGTAGCTCTCAGTGACAGTAAACAACAGGTAACACCGGCCGAGCTTGATGCAATATTGTCGAAAATTACCGTAAGAAAACCAGACACGGATAACCCTGTATTTAACGATGTGATAAGCGGATTGAGAGCAGAGATTGACCGCTGCGACCAACAGTTACTCGATCTTTTAGAGACAAGAATGAATACTGCCGAAATAATAGGCAAATACAAAAGAGACAACAATATAACAATTTTGCAGACCGGAAGATGGGAGCAGATAATCAGCCGAGCCGTTGATAAGGGTAAAGACAAGGGTTTAAGCGAAGAGTTTATATGCAAAGTATTTGAGGCACTCCATCAGGAGTCCATCAATCATCAGAATAAAATTATGAACAGCTGAAAAAGAGGCAGAGCTATGCCTCTTTCAACATCTGAAGCGAACCGGTAAATTTATCAACCATCTTCTTTGCATAGGCAAGCTTAATGGTTAGTGACTTCCTGCTCTGCGAAGGTGTATTGAACATTGCGTCCACCATTATTGCCTCACATATAGACCTCAGCCCTCTGGCTCCAAGCCTGAACTCTATTGCAGTGTCAACAATATAGTCCAGTACACTCTCCTCAATCTTAAGAGCTACCCCATCCATTGCAAACAGTTTAAAATACTGTTTGATGAGCGAGTTTTTAGGTTGAGTGAGTATACTCCTGAGAGCGTCTCTGTCAAGTGGCTCAAGATAGGTGAGAACCGGCAAGCGTCCTATTATCTCGGGGATCAAACCATAAGCCCTTAAATCCTGTGGAGCAATGTATTTGATAAGATTCTTTGTGTCAATTGCACTCCTTATCTGATGGGTACCGTATCCCACAACCTGAGTGTTGAGTCTCTGTGATATCTTCCTGTCAATTCCCTCAAAAGCACCTCCGCAAATGAAAAGTATGTTTTTGGTATCAACAGCTATCATTCTCTGTTCGGGGTGTTTACGCCCACCCTGAGGAGGAACATTAACCACACTGCCCTCAAGCAGCTTAAGCATTGCCTGCTGAACTCCCTCTCCCGAAACATCACGGGTAATTGACGGATTGTCGCTTTTACGGGCAATTTTGTCTATCTCATCTATGAATACAATTCCTCTCTGTGCCCTGTCAACATCATAGTCGGCCTCCTGTAGAAGTCTTGTAAGAATGCTCTCCACATCCTCTCCAACATAACCCGCCTCAGTCAATACAGTGGCATCTACAATAGTAAACGGAACATCGAGCATACGGGCTATAGTTCTGGCAAGAAGTGTCTTTCCCGTCCCTGTCTGGCCAACCAGAAGGATGTTCGATTTTTCCAGATCCAGCTCATCATCGGGTGGATTATTTATTCTTTTATAATGGTTGTAAACGGCAACTGCCAGGTATCGTTTTGCCTGCTC
>CAZPFI010000044.1:0-14824 GCA_964585795.1 uncultured Muribaculaceae bacterium
AACCTCTGCATCCAGTGATTTTGGCCTCTCCTTCCTTTTAAGTGATACCTCTTTGGATTCATTCTCCCTGGTTGACACAAGAACTCCCGATCTCGACCCCTCACGGTACACAGTCACACCCTTGCATCCGTACTCCCATGCGGTTTTGTAAACCTCCGCAACAAGCTCCTCGCTGACTGTAGAGGGAAGATTCACAGTAACACTTATTGAGTGGTCTACCCATTTCTGTACCCTTCCCTGCATCTTAACCTTTGCTGTCCAGTCAATATCATTAGAGGTGGCCTTATAGTAAGGAGACCTGGCTATTATCTGCTCTATTTCCGATGCCTGCATAGTCTTGACCTTTGCAGGATCGTGACCGTTTTTCTCACACCAGATGAGGAAGTTGTGATGGAATACATAGTACTCTTCCCACGCATCACCAATTTCGTCACGAAAGGTTACCGTAACATTTTTATCGTTTGGATTTACCTTGCGGCGTCTTTTGTAAAAAGGAAGGAATACCGGCTCTATACCCGATGTGGTCTGCGTCATAAGCGAAGTTGTTCCTGTTGGTGCAATTGTAAGCATAGAGATGTTTCTTCTGCCATGACGCACCATCATATCGTACAGCTCCTCATCCTCCTTTCTTATCCGCTGAATCATAGGGTTATTCTCCTCCCTCTTTGCATCAAAGATAGGGAAAGCACCTCTTTCGGTAGCCATCTGCGCAGAAGAACGGTATGCCTCAATTGCAAGTGTTTTCTGTATCTCTACGGCAAAGTCGGTGGCTGCATCATCTCCGTATCTCATCCCCAGAGCTGCAAGCATATCCCCCTCGGCAGTTATTCCAAGCCCAGTTCTTCTGCCTCCCAGAGTCTTCTCTTTTATCTTCCTCCAAAGAGTCAGCTCTGCCTGCTTAACCTCTTCATCTTCGGGGTCTTTACTTATTTTGGAAATTATTCCCTCTATCTTCTCCATCTCCAGATCGATAAGATCGTCATTAAGCCGCATTGCTTTACGAACATGATCTTTAAACTTCTCCATATTAAAAACCGCGTCTTTGGTGTAGGGATTATCTACATAAGAGTACAGGTTAATAGCAATAAGCCGGCAGGAGTCGTAAGGACACAGGGGTATCTCCCCGCAAGGGTTGGTGCTTACTGTTTTGTATCCGAGATCGGCATAGCAGTCGGGAATGGATTCACGAATTACCGTATCCCAGAATAGAACTCCCGGCTCGGCAGATTTCCAGGCATTATGGATTATCTTCTTCCACAATGCTGCCGCATCTATCTCCTTTACATGTGTCGGTTCGTCGGATTCTACAGGGAACTGCTGTTTATATGGCTTGTTGTATATGGCGCTCCTCATAAATTCGTCATCTATCTTCACCGATACGTTAGCTCCGGTAACCTTGCCCTGTTCCAGTTTTGCATCTATAAAACTCTCGGCGTCCGGGTGTCTGACTGAGATACTTAACATTAAAGCACCCCGTCTGCCATCCTGTGCAACCTCCCTTGTTGAGTTGGAGTAACGCTCCATAAATGGAACCACTCCCGTAGATGTAAGGGCACTGTTAAGAACCGGGCTTCCTGCAGGTCTTATGTGTGAAAGATCGTGACCAACACCACCCCTTCTCTTCATTAGCTGAACCTGCTCTTCGTCAATCCTCATTATACCTCCGTATGAATCAGCAGGCACCTTGTGCCCTATCACAAAACAGTTTGACAGCGAAGCAATCTGATAATCGTTGCCAATTCCGGTCATTGGACCACCCTGGGGAATTACATACCTAAACCTGTCAAGAAGGTCCAATATCTCCTGCTCGGGCATTGGATTGGGATATTTTGCCTCAATTCTTGCAAACTCTTTTGCAAGGCGGATATGCATATCTTCCGGTGACTTTTCGTAAAGATTTCCGAAAGAGTCTTTCATTGCATATTTATTTATCCAGACAGATGCGGCAAGTTCGTCGCCGTTGAAGTAACGGAGACTGGACGCCATTGCCTCTTCGTAGGTGTAATTCTTCATAATTGTAGCAGTTTAGTGGAAAGAAAAAGCCGAGAGATCGCTCTTTCGACTTTGACAAAATTATATTAATTAAAACTATCCGCCCTGTATAAAATTACATATTTATCAACAGGGTAATCAACAGTGACATATTGTCATAAAGGGTTAACCATCTATTTACCTGCCGGTTCCCATGTTTGGTTCCTGCCAATGAGCCCTGTCTTATCAAGAGACCCTCTCACTCTGAGGTTGCCGGTCTTCTTGTCAATCTGAATTGTACAGTGATAAATCTTACCGTTTGCAGGGTCAAGTATTGTTCCGCCTGTAAGCTTGTCACCATCTGCCTTAAAATTTCTGAGAATTTTCATTCCCTCTATGGGTTTGTCCTTCTCGGCACCGGTACAGTTAACGCATTTTCTCTTGGTGTCTCCGGTAAGCAGTTTCTCTATTATACCCTCGTATGTGCCAGCTGTGGTTTTATAGATGGAAACCAATGATTTTTTATTGCCGTCTTCGTCAATTGAGTACCATTTGGCCGCAATTTTTGATGGTTGGGCAAGAAGCACCGCCGGCATAAACAGCAGTGATGCAAATAACAGGGTAGCCAGTTTTTTCATAATCAAATCTATTAATTGGTTAACAACAATTCATACTGCAATTTGTACAGTGACCAAACTCTCCTCTAAGCCGCGACTCAACCAAATCGTGCAATCTCTGGCGGAGGTGCTGGTTATCAATTTTCTCAAGAACATCGTAAACAAAGGCAAGCTGTTGCAGCAATTTTGCCTCTTTCTCGGGAATTCCTCTCGATCTCATATAGAAGAGGGCCATCTCGTCAAGTCTTCCGCTTGTAGCCCCGTGAGAACATTTAACATCATCTGCATATATCTCCAGTTGGGGCTGTGCATAGGCCTTTGCTGTGGATGAAATCAACAGATTATGGTTGGCCTGATACGCCTCGGTCTTTTGTGCATCCTTTGCAACCACAATTCTTCCGTTGAAAAATGCTTTTGCCTTATCGTCAAGTATCCCCTTAAAAAGCTGACTGCTGTAACAGTTGGCAACAAGATGATTCATCATCACATTAGTCCTTATCGTCTGCTCTCCGTCCATCAGCGACACTCCGTTCAGCTGACAGTTTGCTCCCGGACCCTCCAACTCTACATTTATATCATTCTCCAGTACAGCTCCGTGTAAAGTAACAAAATTAACCCTTGCGTATGCACCCTCCTTAACCTTAATGTTTAACTTAAGCTTATGAGCAGACTGATTGTGCTCGTTCTGCATAACTACAATCGTGGTCTTTGACATTGGTTCGAGAGTAAGATTAAGCACCTCTTCGGTGACAAAGCTTTCGAGTGTGAGAGTATGTGTACACAAAAGGATTGCAGAGCTGCTCTCTTTGCCGCACACGATGGAGTTACAAAACGAAATATCAGAAGTATCTGTGGAGTCTCTGAAGCTAATAATCTGAATGTTTTCGTCGGAAACAGCTCCCGGCAGAACCTCAAACTTAAACCCTTTTACATCATAAGGTGTAATTGAAAAATAACCCTCAGACCTCAGCTCCTCTCTCAACACCCCATTGTTGACAAAGGCCTGCGTGGTGCCTGGAAGAGGAACCCTGCAGCGGAAAACCTCCGGAACTTCGGGTGCATATGTATATTTTGTCTCTGTCATACCTCTCCGTTTATTAGCCAGTCATATCCGCGCTTCTCAACCTCAAGGGCAAGATCTTTATCTCCCGACTTTATTATTTTTCCATCATAAAGAACATGAACTGTATCCGGAACAATATAATCCAAAAGACGCTGATAATGGGTAATAACTATAAAAGCGTTATCGGGTCTCTTGAGTTTATTGACTCCCGACGCAACAATACGCAGAGCATCAATATCCAGACCGCTGTCGGTTTCATCCAGAATGGACAGTGATGGCTCCAGCATTGCAAGCTGAAATATTTCGTTCCTCTTTTTCTCGCCACCCGAAAAACCTACATTCACACCACGACTTGAGAACGAGCTGTCCATTTCAACTACTGCCATCTTCTCTCTCATCATTTTAAGGAATTCTGCAGCAGAGAGCGGAGGCAGGTTTCTGAACTTTCTCTGCTCATTTATGGCTGTCTTCATAAAGTTTACATTGCTCACTCCCGGTATCTCAACAGGATACTGGAACCCCAAAAACATACCCTCACGGGCTCTCTCCTCAGGAGAGAGTTCAAGAAGATTGTTGCCTTTATAGAGCACTTCCCCGGCGGTTACATCAAATGTGTCCCTGCCTGCCAGCACAGAGGCAAGAGTACTTTTTCCCGATCCGTTTGGTCCCATGATGGCGTGAACCTCACCCTCATTAACAGTAAAGTCTATCCCTTTTAATATCTCCTTCTCATTTATTGAGGCGTGTAATCCTTTTATCTCTAACATATCTGTTTAATTTTTCTTTTTAATTGTTTTTTTTCCACTCTCTCCTCCAGGTGGTAAAACCAAAAATGGCAAGAATTAGGTATGCTGCACTTACCATTGGTAAAAATGCCATCCCTGCCAGTATATATAGCGTAACATTTGTAATGTTGACAATAAACCAGGCACCCCAGCAGTCAAGCTTCTTCTGAGCAGAAAGGTATTGAGCTGTTAAAATTGTGACAGTTACAAAGGCGTCCAGATAAGGACGGGTTGCCTGAGAGAAAACAGAGGGAAACAGAGTGTCCAGGCGTGTGAGGACAAAACCCCAAACCGCAGCTGTTACAAACAACTGAGCTATAAAATAGAGCCTCTGTCTGTTTGTAAGCAGTGTTATTTTTAACTGGTTTTTACTATTTTTCTCTCCGCTTTTAGGGTGAGTCCAACGGTAATGACCAAAGAAATTAATAACAAACGATATGGGCTGTACCAACATGCTCGAATACAAACCTTTCTGGTAGAATAACATAAAGAGAAGGATATTGTATATATATCCGGCCCAGAAATTTGCAACCTTAGCTCTGGTTGCAAGAAAAACGCATGTGAGCCCCGATACAACAGCCATCGATTCCAGAAGAGATACTCCCTGACCTCCTATGGTGAACAAAATATTATCTACGCTAAAAATCTCTGTCATTTCCCTGTAATATTAACCGACACTTCCTTCCAGTGTTATCTGCAACAGCTTTTGTGCCTCCACGGCAAACTCCATAGGTAACTGATTGAGTACCTCTTTGGCATATCCGTTTACAATGAGACCAACAGCATCCTCTGTCCCTATGCCTCTCTGCTGGCAGTAGAAAAGTTGATCTTCACTTATTTTAGAAGTAGTGGCTTCGTGTTCGAGTATTGCCGTATCACTCTCGTTCTCGATATACGGAAAAGTATGGGCGCCGCAGCGGTCTCCCAAAAGAAGGGAGTCGCACTGGGTAAAATTTCTCGACCCGGATGCATTTGGCAGTATCTTTACCAGGCCCCGGTAACTGTTCTGACTCACCCCTGCAGAAATTCCTTTACTAACAATTCTGCTTTTGGTATTCTTTCCAATGTGGATCATCTTTGTGCCAGTATCTGCCTGTTGATGATGATTTGTAACAGCAACCGAATAGAACTCCGAAATTGAATTATCTCCTCTTAATATGGTACTAGGGTATTTCCAGGTTATTGCAGAACCGGTCTCAACCTGTGCCCAGAAAAGCTTACTGTTCTCTCCTTTACAAATTCCTCTTTTAGTGACAAAATTATAGATTCCTCCTCTCCCTGATGCGTCTCCCGGATACCAGTTCTGCACTGTTGAATATTTAACATACGCATCTTTCATCACCACAATCTCCACAACTGCAGCATGAAGCTGATTTTCGTCCCTCTGCGGGGCAGTACAACCCTCCAGGTAACTTACATAAGAGCCCTCTTCTGCAACAATGAGTGTTCTTTCGAATTGACCTGTGCCCTTTGCATTAATTCTGAAATAACTCGACAGCTCCATAGGGCATCTTACCCCTTTGGGAATATAACAAAACGATCCGTCACTGAAAACTGCTGAGTTAAGGGCCGCAAAATAGTTGTCACCATATGGTACAACAGTAGCCAGATATTGCTTTACCAGTTGGGGGTAATCGCGTACCGCTTCCGAAAACGAGCAGAAGATAATGCCCTTCTCGGCAAGTTGCTCTCTGAAGGTTGTCTTCACCGATACCGAATCGAAAACAGCATCAACTGCAACACCTGCCAATACATTCCTTTCATGCAAAGGTATGCCAAGCTTTTCGAAAGTTGCTTCCAACTCAGGGTCTATCTCTCCCCCTTCTGCCTGTTTTTTCGGCGCTGCAAAATATATGATATCCTGATAGTCAATGGGAGGTATTTTTAAATGTGCCCATTGAGGCATTGTCATGGTAAGCCATTTATTGTATGCCTTAAGACGAAACTCCAGCATCCACTCCGGCTCTTCCTTAATTGCAGAGATTTTTTTTATTATCTCCTCGTTTAATCCTTTTGGAAAAAACTCCTGTTCAACAGTGGTTTCAAAGCCGTGTTGGTACTCGGTTTCGGTAATTTTCTGAATTATTTGGTTATCGTTCATCGCGGTGCAAAGTTAATCTTTTTAGACTATTTTTGTACTCAAACAAGTCTGTTATGGCTAAAAGCAAAATATCACTTACAGAAGAGTTACTGACAGAAGTTGGTACCACTCCATTTAAAAAATGGCATCTTGAACTGAACGACTATGTATATATGTCATCTCATACACTTCTTTTGGAAGGGATAGACTTTAATCTGGTTTACACTCCTTTGCTTCACCTTGGTTACAAGGCAGCTCTCTCTGCATTTGGCCCTTTGTATGCCGGCTGTTTCAACCCGGTAACACTCTCCGTTAAAATAGGCCTCTCCGGCAAATTCGACCAAAACCGGCTGAAAGAGTTGTGGAAAGGCATAACCGCCGCAGTCAAAGAGCATGGTGTAGAGGATATCTCCCTGGATCTTCAGTCTTCTCTCACAGGTCTCTCTATAAGTCTTGCTTCTGAGGGAAAACAAAAAAGAGAGAGCTTTGTTCAAAGGAGAGCTGTTGCATCCGGTGACCTGCTTTGCATAGACGGCTCCCTGGGTGCTGCCTATATTGGGCTGCAGATATTGGAAAGAGAGAAGAGCATTTTTGAAAAACAGGGTGTTCAGCCAAAGCTTGACAACTACAAATTTGTACTTGGTTCTTTTCTCAATCCAAGAATAGATAAAGAGCTGTGTAAAATGCTGCAAAGTGCACAGATATCCCCCCCCGAAGGCCATTTTGTAACAAATGGTTTGTCGGACGGAGTGTTGACAATATGTGCAAGAAACAATCTGGGTGCAAAAATATTTCTTGACAGGATACCCGTTCCATCACAGGTGTCGGAGGTTGCCAGAGAGCTGAATATCGACCCGGTTACCGCCGCACTCAACGGAGGGGAGGATTTTCGCCTTCTGTTCTGCGTTCCGGTAAACGATTACGAAAAGCTTACAAAAGAGTTGCCCCAACTGGATATCATTGGTCATCTTTGTGATGTGGATGCGGGTGCAAACCTGATTACTCCGGACGGAGGTGTTATCCCTTTAAAAGCTCAGGGATGGAACGAAGTTGAATGATATTCCCCCGCTCTCGAAGAACTCCAGAAGACCGTTATTAATGGAAACCTGATATTTTGAGGAATAAAAATCGGCTGATATTTTGTTGTCGTAATCCAGAAACTTAACAATTAATGTGGTTGTACCCTTGTTTGCCTTAAGCATTGCAAGAAGTTCCTCTCTGAATTGACGGGTTATCTTTTTAACAGGGATATTAATGGTTATCTCCTTTATAAAATCTTCTTTGGTGTTGGCCAGGTGTCTTATCCTTTTAATTTTAAGCTCATAGTCCACCGGTTTGGCATCGTCGTTCTTCTGGCTTTGATACCCGAATCTTGGCAAAATGGCACACTTTACAAGCAGCGGCAGATTCAACTGAAGATACTGCATAAAATTTTCGTAATCTTTGCCATAAATGGTGAAACTGTACGAGCCGTTAAAATCCTCAATCGAGAAATTTGCAAAAGGTTTGCCGGAACTCTTGCTGTATGATACTCTTACATTTGTTACCAGCCCTGCAATAAGCAGCTCCTTACCCCTGACTGTCTCGTCTTTATTTGCCCTGTCAACCATATCGGAGGCCTCGGACAGAGAGCAGGTGGTAAAGTTCTTAACCTCAAACGCAAACCTGTCAAGAGGGTGTGCAGAGAGGTACATACCAACCAGTTCCTTCTCTCTCTTTAGCATTTCGAAGCTGTCTGTCTCAACAGGCGCCGGAATCTCGGGAGGAACCAGTTTTATGCTCTCCATCTGACCAAAAAGAGAGTTGCCCCCGTTAACAGTGTCGTTGCTGAATCTGTTGCCATAACGGATAAGAGCGTCCAGAAAAGTCTCATCTTTGTTTGTGGGAGCAAGATATTGCTGTCTTACCGTTTTGCCGAATCCGTCAAAAGCTCCGGCAAATATAAGAGACTCTATTGTTTTTCTGTTAACTGTATTGAGGTTAATCCTCTCTATAAAATCGTAAATAGATTCAAAAGGTTTTCCACTCTCCTCCCTGGCCGCTATTATATTATCAACAGCATTGCTTCCAACACCCTTAATGCCGGCCATTCCAAAACGGATATTTCCGCTTTTTGTAACGGTAAAAGTATTGAGACTTTCGTTAATGTCGGGGCCCATCACCTCTATCTTCATCCTCTTGCACTCATCCATAAGCTTCGACAGCTCTTCTATGTCGTTAAGGTTGCGGCTGAGTGCGGCTGCCATATACTCCTGTGGATAGTTTGCCTTTAGGTAGGCAGTCTGATAACCTATCCATGCATAACATGTAGAGTGCGATTTATTAAACGCGTACTGGGCAAAGGCCTCCCAATCTTTCCAGATCTTCTCCAGCATCTCAGGTTTGTGACCGTTTGCAACACCTCCGCTTATGAACTTCTGCTTCTGCTCGTCCATAACCGACTTTGTCTTCTTTCCCATTGCCTTCCGCAATGAATCGGCATCTCCTCTGGAGAACCCCGCCAGTTTCTGAGAGAGCAACATCACCTGCTCCTGATAAACCGTAACACCATAAGTAGCAGAGAGGGTCTCCTCCATCTCGGGCAGATCGTACTCAATCTGTTTAACACCGTGTTTCCGGTTGATAAAGTCGGGTATGTACTCCATAGGACCCGGTCTGTAGAGGGCATTCATTGCAATAAGATCTTCGAACCGGGTTGGTTTAAGCTCTCTGAGCCACTTCCTCATTCCGTCGCTCTCAAACTGAAATGTACCTATTGTATCTCCTCTGCTGAAAAGCCCGAAAGTAGTTGTGTCATCCAGTGGAATAGCGTTAATGTCAATCTCCACTCCTCTCGATTTTCTTACATTTTTAACAGCATCGTTTATTATGGAGAGTGTGCGAAGTCCCAGGAAATCCATCTTTAGCATCCCCACCTTCTCTATGTGAGAACCTTCATACTGCGAAACCCAAATCTTTTGTCCTGTCTCTTTATCGTTTGCCGTAGTTATGGGTATATACTCCCTAAGGTCGTCTTTCCCAATAATTATTGCACATGCGTGAACCCCAACATTCCTAACAGTACCTTCAAGCTTTCT
This sequence comes from uncultured Muribaculaceae bacterium, assembly GCA_964585795.1. Taxonomy (GTDB): domain Bacteria; phylum Bacteroidota; class Bacteroidia; order Bacteroidales; family UBA932; genus Bact-08. The sequence goes on from CAZPFI010000044.1 coordinate 9,594, forward strand.
GGCGAAGTCAAGAGTCTCCTTAACCAACGCATCTCCGGAGTTATATGCCTGCTCCAGTTCGGGAACCATCTTAAAGCAGTTTTCAAGAGTTACATCAACCGTGTTACCCTCATCATCGGGAGGAAACCTGGAGGGAATCATCTTTGCAAGGCGGTCCGATTCTGCAAGAGGAAGTTTCTGAATCCTTGCAATATCCCTTATCGCGCTCTTTGCAGCCATAGTGCCGAAAGTGATAACATGAGATACATGATCTTTTCCGTATTTGTCCTCCACATACTGCAAAACCTTATATCTGCCGTCATCATCAAAATCGATATCTATATCAGGCAGAGAGACCCTGTCCGGGTTGAGAAAACGCTCGAACAGCAAATCGTATTTCAGCGGATCTATGTCTGTAATCCTAAGAGCGTATGCAACCACAGACCCGGCCGCCGAACCTCTTCCGGGACCAACCGATACTCCCATCGACCTGGCTGCCGCAATAAAATCCTGAACTATAAGAAAGTAGTCGGGATACCCCATCTTTTTAATGGTCTCAAGCTCAAAGTCTATCCTCTCTCTAATCTCATCGGTAATCTCCGGATAGCGGCTCGATGCCCCCTGATATGTAAGCTCCCGCAGATAGTCGTCCGAATTGCTGAATGCCTCCGGGATGGGGAAATTGGGCATTATGGGTTTTGACTCTATATCATAAACCTCAACTTTGTCTGCTATTTCGATGGTGTTTTCGAGAAGATGCGGCAAATCGGAAAATATCTCCGCCATCTCCTGCTGACTTTTAAGATACTCCTGTTTTGTATATCTCAGCCGGCCCGGGTCGTCATAATCGGAGTTTGTAGTAAGGCATATGAGTCTGTCGTGCGCCTCTCTGTCTTCGGCCGAAACAAAATGTACATCGTTTGTTGCAATGCATTTAATGCCCAGTTCCTGAGATATCTCCAGAATTTTCTCGTTTACAACACACTGGGTTTGATAGGTTGAAGCATCGGCACCGGGAAGATCGGTCTGGTGCCGTTGTAATTCCAGGTAGTAATCATCTCCAAAAAGTTGTTTATACCACAGGGCTGTCTCCTTTGCAAGCTGCATGTCACCTGCAAGAATTGCCTGAGGCACCTCTCCTCCCAGACAGGCAGAGGAGCAGATAAGATCTCCGCTATACTTTTGTAAAAGATCCCTGTCAATTCTTGGTCTGGAGTAAAAACCCTCGATAAAAGCGTATGATGAGAGCTTAATCAGGTTTTTATATCCGTTGAGGTTTTTTGCAAGCAGAATGAGGTGGTAGCTGCTTTGATCCTCTCTTCCCCTCTTCTCAAACCTCGAACCCTTTGAAACATAAACCTCACATCCTACAATTGGCTTTATCTGCGGAAATGATGCAGCTGTCTCCAAAAACTCTTTAACACCAAACAGATTTCCATGGTCGGTTATTGCCAGTGCCGGCTGATTGTCTTCTGCCGCTTTGGCAAAAAGCCGGTCAATGGGAGCAGCTCCATCCAGTATTGAATAGTGGGTGTGTACATGAAGGTGAACAAAGGGCATATTAAAACTATTTAAACCAGCGGCTCACCGGTCATCTCTTCCGGTGCAGGAATTTCCATTATTTTGAGAATTGTAGGGGCAATATCAGCCAATCTTCCGTTCTTAACCTTTTTTATATTATTGTCAATGACAATTATGGGAACAGGGTTAAGAGAGTGTGCTGTATTGGGGCTTCCGTCACTGTTCACCGCGTTATCGGCATTGCCGTGATCGGAAGTAATTATTATGGAGTAGCCGTTCTCTTTAGCAATTTTTACAATCTCTGCTACGCACGAATCCACCGTTTTAACCGCTTCTCTTATTGCACTGAAAACCCCTGTGTGTCCAACCATGTCGAGGTTGGCAAAATTGAGTACTATAAAGTGATTTCTTTGCGATTCAAGCTCTTCTATCAGCTGCTCTTTAATCTCCACTGCGCTCATTTGGGGCTTGAGGTCGTAAGTGGCAACAGATGGTGAATTAATCAATATCCTCTTCTCTCCCTCAAAAACCTGCTCTCTCCCACCGGAGAAGAAGAAGGTAACATGGGCATATTTCTCTGTCTCTGCAATTCTAAGCTGTTTTTTCCCTGCCTTTGAAACAACCTCGCCAATTGTATTGGTTACATTATCCTTATCATATAGAATATGTAAACCTTTAAATTTTTCATCGTAAGGGGTAAGAGTGCAGTAGTAGAGTGGTATAACTTTCATGTTGGCAATACCGTGATTCTCCTGCGTAAGAACAGTTGTAAGCTCTCTGGCTCTGTCGTTACGGAAGTTGAAAAAGATTACAGCATCGTCCTCATTTAGCACGGCAACCGGTTTACCGGTTTGGTCAACAGCCACCTGCGGCTTAACAAACTCATCGGTAATGCCATTATGGTAACTTCTCTGCATTGCCTCCGCTCCGTTAGTAAAGGGCTCGCCGGTACCATTCACCAGAAGGTCGTACGCCTGTTGTATTCTCTCCCATCGCTTGTCTCTGTCCATTGCGTAGTAACGCCCTATTATTGAAGCAAGCTTGCCCCCGCTCTTTTGCAGCTGTTGTTCGAGCTGTTCAATGTACCCTTTTCCGCTTTTAGGATCTGTGTCGCGTCCGTCCATAAAAGCGTGTACATAAACCTTATCTAAACCAACCTCTTGTGCAAGATTCAGAAAAGCAAAAAGATGCTCCATTGAGCTGTGAACTCCACCATCGGACATAAGCCCCATGAAATGGAGTGCTTTACCGCTTTGTTTAACATAATTGTATGCATCTCTTACCTGTGCATTGTTTAATAGCGTACCTGCCCTGCAATCTTTGTTAATCTTAACAAGGTCCTGGTAAACCACCCTTCCGGCACCAATATTAAGGTGGCCAACCTCCGAATTTCCCATCTGACCTTCGGGAAGACCTACATCAATTCCACTTGCTGAGAGCAATGCATTTGGGTTCTCTTTTCTTATAATGTCTAAATTTGGTGATCCCTGAACATATATAGCGTTGGATTCGTCCCTTCTCCCTTCGCCCCAACCGTCCAAAATCATCAATAGTACTTTCTTATCCATATTTGTATTACATTTGTCCGTTAATAATTTCCGCAAAAATAGAGAAAATAATGGGTAAAAAGAAACAACTCTCCAGAGATGGTAAAAATAGAAAATCCGGCAAAAATAACGCCCGTAAGGGCAAAGAGGAGATTAGCGGAAAGGTATTGATGAGCAGGGAGGGCTATGCATTTATAAGCTACGGAACAGACAACGACGACATTTTTGTACCGGCTCGTAAACTAAGGGGAGCTCTAAACGGTGATACCGTAAGAGTAGCCATCTCCGGAAAGAGAAACGGAGGGTTGCGAAGAGAGGGTGAGGTAATTGACATTATTGAGAGGTCTAAGCGTCCCCATATCGGAGTTCTTCAGATATCCGGCAATGGGGCCTGGGTTATTACAGAGGGTAAGAATATGCCGTATGATATAAAAGTTGAATTCGATAAATCTATCATCGAATACAACGGATACAAAGTTGCTGCAATTGTGGATGAGTGGAGCAGAAATTCCGACGAACCATTTGGCCATATAATTGACATTCTGGGCAAACCGGGGGACAATAATACAGAGATGCATGCCATACTCACAGAGTTTGGGCTACCATATAAATTCGACCCTGCAATAGAGAATGAAGCAGCAAAGATAGATGAGACTATCACACCACAGGAGATAAAGCTTCGCAGAGATTTCCGCAAAGTCACCACCTTCACCATAGACCCCGCAGATGCAAAAGATTTTGACGATGCACTCTCCTATAAAACTTTAGAAAACGGCAATATTGAGGTTGGCATACACATAGCAGATGTAACTCATTATGTAAAAACTCAAACAGCGCTGGATAAAGAGGCACTGGACAGGGCAACATCGGTATATCTGGTTGAGAGGACTGTGCCAATGCTCCCCGAGGAAGTCGCTAACCGATAGTGTTCATAGCGCGCAAGAGAAGATAAGCTATGCTTTTCTGCCGTTTTTGATATTAATCCAAAAGGTAAGGTGGTTAAGCGGTGGTTTGGTAAGACCATAATAAATTCCGACTACAGATTCGATTACGAAGAGGCACAGAAGACAATTGAAACCGGCAAAGGACCACTGGCAAAAGTGGTTCTTGCCCTTCATAATCTGGCCACACTTCTGCGTAACGAGAGGTTTAGCAAAGGAGCCATAAGTTTCGAAAGGCCGGAGATGAAGGTGGAGGTTGACAGCAACGGCAAACCTGTAAATGTTGTACAAAAGATAAGTAAAGAGTCCAACTGGCTTATAGAGGAGTTTATGCTGCTTGCCAACAGAGAGGTTGCAACCCTTATCGGAGCACCATCGGGTGGCAAAAAGCCGGCAACCTTTGTTTACAGGATTCACGAAGAGCCAAACATAGACAAAATTGAAGCATTCCGAACCTTTATCCATCACCTTGGCTACAATATGAGGCCAACCAAATCGCCCCGCGAACTCTCCGGGGAGATTAACAATCTGCTGGCAGTGGCAAAGGGGCGCCCAGAGGAGGGGGCTATTGAGATAATGGCTCTGCGCTCAATGGCAAGGGCGCGTTACTCGGTGGAGAACGCCGGGCACTACGGTCTGGCTTTCGACTACTACACACACTTTACATCTCCAATTAGAAGATATCCCGACATGATGGTTCACCGCATGTTGGAGCACTATCTGGCAAAAGGAAAGTCTCTTGATGCTAAGTTCTACGAAGAGTGCTGTAAACATTCAAGCGAAAGGGAGCAACTGGCAACCGAGGCAGAGAGAGCAAGCATAAAGTACAAAATGGTTGAGTTTATGCAGGACAAAATTGGCAACATATACGAAGGCACAATCTCGGGTATCACAGAGTGGGGAATGTTTGTAGAACTTACCGAAACAAAAATTGAGGGGCTTGTCTCACTCCGCGACATCAAGGAGGACTATCTTGTGTTTGACGAAGAGTCTTTCTCGCTCACAGGAAAAAAGAGCAGGCAAAAATTTGTCCTTGGCTTTCCGGTAAAGGTTAAGGTAACCCGAGCCAATCTCGAGCAAAAACAGCTGGATTACACTCTCATCTGGGACTCTTCATGGGGATATGGCTCCAAAGAAGAGAGCGAAGATAACAACACATCAAAAAGAGGCAAAACTACCTCCGGCAGAAAGAGACCGTTCTCGGGAAGAAAAAGCAGGTAAGCGACAAAATTCATCTGTTGCT
>CAZPFI010000045.1:0-14787 GCA_964585795.1 uncultured Muribaculaceae bacterium
AGGGTATTCCGTTAGCAGAGGGATTGGATATGCCTGAGGAGAGTGGCGAAGACGATCTGCCATTCTGATAAAACCAAAATTAAGATAAAAGAGGTCAATCATTTTTTGATTGACCTCTTTTCTATATCCTCTCTTTTTTAAACCAGGTTATCTGTCTTTTAGCGTACCTTCGTGTATCTCTTTTAATTGTTTCAACAGCTTCCTCAATAGAACACTTATTGTCGAAATAATCAAAGAGCTGACGGTACCCAACGGTTTTGAGAGCAGGTAAATTCCTGAAAGGAAGCATTTCCCTGGCCTCGTCCAGTAATCCATCCTTCATCATCCTGTCTACCCTGGAATCTATCCTGTTATATAACTCCTCTCTCGGTCTCTCAATAATAATCCTCTCTACCTTAAAGTCTCTCTTTTTCTTACTGTAACTTTTAAACGACGAGAATTTTCTGCCTGTAGCCAATGTAACCTCAAGGGCTCGAATAACTCTTTGAGGATTTGACAGATCAATCTGAGCATAGCTCTCAGGATCTAACAATCTAAGGTCTGCCCTTAAAGACTCCACACCCTCTGCAATTACCCTTTGTGAGAGCTTTTCGCGCAACTCTGCATCGGGTTGAGGGAAATCGTCAATTCCATAACAAACAGCATCGGCATACAACCCCGATCCTCCTGCCATAACAAGTGCATTGTGGTTTTTAAATAGCTCTTCCATTAAAGCCAGGGCTTCAATTTCGTATCTTCCTGCAGTGTATCTCTGATGTATTGAATGAGAGTGGATAAAGTAATGTTTTACTAAAGATAACTGATGCGGTGAAGGTGGTGCTGTACCAATTTTGAGCTCCTTATAAATCTGTCTGGAGTCGCAGGATATAATTGGTGATTTCAGCTCCAAAGCAAGACTGATACTATAATCGGTCTTTCCGGAGGCAGTTGCACCTACGATTAAAAAGAGAGTTTTCATCAATTTTTCAGGAGATTTCTATCAATGAGCTATCCTCCGCTTCACCGGTATCAATAATCTGCTCGAAGTCGTCGTAATTATCTGAGAACTGATCGGGATTTTTCCCTCTTTCGGCAACCAATCTGGGATAAGATCTTCTGGCAAGAGCCTCTTCTCTCGAAACTATTTCAAGAGTTATAGAGCGCTCTTTAAACATGTCGTAAACATATTCAAGTGTAACAAACCCTTCGTTGTCAATCACACCAAGAGAAACAGAGTCCATGGGACCATCGCCAAGATCGAACAGGCCGTACTCCCTTTTTACTTTTCCGGTATTATCAAGAACCCTGAACAATACCATCTGGTCGGGGGCAAAACCAAGATCATTCTGGAGGTACAGATTGAAAGCATAAAGAGACATAGACTCTTTAACTTCGTATTCTCTCATAAAAATCTTGTTACCGGCAATCGTTGCCCTGCATCTGTAAACCATAACATCTAAACCTTGATGCAAAGTTAACTTTTTTTGAGGATAAAGTCTAAAGAATTCACATTGTCTGCGTAACAATCCAGAGACGGACTCTGCGACTCGCCAAACTTTATAAATCTGTTATCGTAGAGATAATTAACCACACATTGCAATCGGGGACTATACCTATACATTAGATTATCTATCTCATTATATGAAGAATATGTTATATAAGATATAACCCCTGCCGGAGGTGGAAGCTCATCACTCTCTTTAAGAATAAAAAAACCTCCGTCAACATAAGAGATTCCGTTCATTACCGCCATTGCCCTGTTATAGACACAGGATGCCATATAGCGCTTATTTTCTGCGATAAAAGAGAATTTTTTGGAGGCAGCAAGCAACATCCCAAAGTCGTATCCTTTAGGAATGAGCAGCATTGAAACACTTCTGCATCCCATTCCAAAATAGAGAAACATATCATCAGCCAATTTTTCCAGATCACTCTCTGTCTCAACACCACTCAAAACTGCAACTGAGCTTCTGCTCCCTCTTATTATCCGTGGAGTATTCCTGAATACTTCATTGAAATAATCAGCAGTTCTGTCAGCACCGGTTGCAATTATCATATCGGTATTTACCGGTAACTCTGTTGTGTAAGCAATCCTTCCCCTCCAGAAATGGTCTGTTTCATTAAGCATATCAGTCAATGCAGGCATAAGAAACCTGTCTTTAGAAGATAGTCTGATAAGAATTTTGCATCCGGTTGCCATTACAGATATAAAATCGTGGAACCCAACCAAAGGCAGGTTCCCGGCCATAATTACACCTACAACAGTGTCTTTTACAGTTATATTATCATACTTATCAATCCAACTGTTTATCGAATTCAAATCGAGATATTTCAATGCCAGTGAGCTGAGAGCCCTTTTTTGCATATAAGGTGTGAAGAAGGAGTTGTTCTTAAAAGTTAAATCTATAGCATTGCCCAACAACATATTGAAAGAGTCGTTTTGCAACTGGTACATCAATTTGATGCCCAAGGCAGAGAAGGAGTTTTTAAAAACCTGGATATACATTTTGCAAAATTAGTAAAATAGGGCTAATTTTACCGAAATATGGCTATTGGCATGTGTGATGTTTCAGCACCGGATACCTATAAATCAATATCTAAGCCCTCTTCAGGAGTATATAGGGATTCAGGCAGCAAATTTATATCACTAGCTTTCCCGGTATCCTCAGAGGAGGAGATAAAGAACCTGATATCCGACATAAAGAAAAAGTACTATGATGCCAGACACCATTGCTATGCGTACAGACTTGGTCAAAAAGGAGAAATATGGAGAGCAAATGACGACGGAGAACCCTCCTCTTCGGCCGGAAGACCAATACTCGGGCAACTCCTCTCAAACGAACTCACCGACATTCTGGTAGTGGTGGTGAGATACTTTGGAGGAACAAAGCTGGGTATTCCCGGTCTGATTAAAGCATATAAAAGCACAACTATTGATGCTTTATCAAAGGCAGAGATAATAGAAAAAGTTGCAGAAAAAGAGGTAGAGATATTTTTTGGTTACAATGATACCGACTCCGTTATGAAAATAATTAAACATTTCGGAGCAACAATTAAAGAGAGTAACTTTAATGTTTCGTGCAGGATATTGGCAGTTATAAGAGAATCACTACACGAAAACTTTGTAGAGAACCTTAACAAAACCATTAGTGCAGGTCTGTAAGCTTTAAAAAATGTAAAAGATAAAAATAATGTCCAAACATCTGATTTCCATACACGATTTCACTCGTGAAGAGATTCTCGATACTCTGAGAATAGCAGGAGAGTTCGAAAACAATCCATGCAAGCCTCTCCTCAAGGGAAAGATTATTGCAAGTATCTTTTTTGAACCGTCTACACGCACTCGTTTGAGTTTTGAGACCGCTGCCAACCGTCTTGGTGCAAGAATCATAGGATTCTCCGATGTTGACAGCACCAGTATAACCAAAGGTGAGACACTTAAGGATACAATTAAGATGGTCTCTAACTACTCCGATCTTATAATAATAAGACACCCTCTTGAAGGCAGTGCAAGGTATGCCTCGGAGGAATCATCTGTTCCTGTGATTAATGCAGGAGACGGATCAAACCAACATCCTACTCAGACACTGCTCGATCTCTACTCAATTCTTAAAACTCAAAACCGGCTGAACGACCTTAAGATCTCACTTGTAGGTGATCTGAAATACGGGCGCACAGTGCACTCATTGATGCAGGCAATGTCCTATTTTAATCCTTCTTTTGTCTTTATATCACCCGAAGAGCTAAAAATCCCCAAAGAGTATAAAGATGAGCTGATTAAAAAAGATATACCATTCAGAGAGACCAGGCATTTGACAGAAGGGATTGAAGAGGCAGATATTATTTATATGACCAGAATTCAAAAAGAGAGATTCACAGACCCCATTGAATACGAAAAGGTTAAAAATATTTACAGTCTTAACCTGGATATGATTCAAAATGTTAAACCTACGATGAAAATTCTGCATCCTCTTCCCCGTGTTAACGAAATTGCACAGGAGATAGATGGAAGTGAGCATGCATACTATTTTCAACAGGCAGAAAATGGAGTTTATACTCGCATGGCTATTATAATCAAGTTATTGGGCATTAATATTTAACACTATTCAACTTCATGGAAAAACAGTTAAAAGTAAGCGCCATAAAGGACGGAACAGTACTTGATCATATTCCTTCAGAAGAGTTATTCAGAGTAATTGATATTCTGGGACTTAAAAGAAGCAATAAACAGATTACCTTTGGAGTCAATCTCGACAGCAAGCTATTAGGTAAAAAGGGAATTATAAAGATTGCCGACACATACTTCAAGGATGATGACATAAACCGAATAGCACTGGTAGCACCACAGGCAAAGATTAACATAATACACGATTTTGAAGTGGTTGAAAAAAGAGTATTGACAGTCCCGGCTTCAATCCATGGAATTGTAAAATGTGTTAATCCAATGTGCATTACCAATCATCAACCCGTAGAGACTCATTTTATTACACTTTTTGATAACAACGATTTAAAGCTGCTTTGCCACTTCTGTGAGAAGATAACAGATAGAGACAACTTAAAGATTATTAGCAGCAGGTAGCTAATTGCTAACATTTGCTCTTTTTTTTGGGTATTATTGTTAGAATTTAATATTTTTACTATTTTTGAGGTCACTTTACCGTCATTAAATAATTATTGAATCATGAAAATCGCTCACAACTTTAACGCAGGACCGTGTGTCCTTCCAAAAGCAGCTATGGAAGCAGCAATTGAGTCTTTAAAAGATTTTAAAGGGACAGGAATGTCTGTAATTGAGGTCTCTCACCGTTCCAAAGAGTGGGAATCGGTTATGGCTGAGTGCCGATCTCTCTGGAAGGAGTTGCTTAATATACCGGAGGGATATCACATATTATTCCTCGGCGGCGGAGCAAGTTCTCAGTTTCTGTATGTGGCTATGAACCTTCTTGAGAAGAAAGCAGGTTATCTTGAAACCGGAGTCTGGGCCAAAAAGGCACTCAAAGAGGCAAAAGGAATAGGAGAAGCCTTTGCTGTGGCTTCATCCGCTGATAAAAATTTCAGCTATATCCCAAAGGGTTATGAAATTCCATCAGATCTTGACTATTTTCACATTACCACCAACAACACTATTTACGGTACCGAAATTCACGAGGATATCAATTGTCCGGTAAATCTTGTTGCAGATATGTCGTCTGATATTATGAGCCGTCCTGTTGATGTAAGTAAATATGCAATAATATACGGAGGTGCCCAGAAGAATGTAGGTCCTGCGGGTGTAACCTTTGTAATAGTAAAAGAGGAGATACTGGGCAAAGTAAGCAGATATCTTCCTACTATGCTCGATTACCGTACTCATATAAATGAAGAGTCTATGTTTAATACTCCTCCTGTGTTCTCTATTTTCGTAATGAACGAAACTCTTAAGTGGGTTAAGGCACAGGGTGGCTTAGAAGCAATATACAAATTGAATCGTGAAAAGGCAGATTTGCTTTATAACGAAATTGACAGAAATAAAATGTTTGTTGGAACAGCAGCAGTAATTGACAGGTCTCTGATGAATATCTGTTTTGTAATGTCTGATGAATATAAGGATAAGGAGGATGCGTTTATGGCATTTGCCAAAGAGCGTGGCATGGTTGGTATCAAGGGACACCGCTCTGTTGGCGGATTCCGTGCCTCTTGTTATAACGCCTGCCCTAAGGAGAGTGTTATAGCTTTGGTAAACTGCATGCAGGAATTTGAGATGCTTAACAGCTAAAAAATCACACAAACTTAAAACTTAATGAAATGAATATATTAGTTGCTACAGAAAAACCGTTTGCCAAAGCGGCAGTTGATGGTATCCGCTCTATTGTGGAGAGAGCCGGTCACACACTGTTGTTGCTTGAAAAATACAGTGCGGTAGAAGATTTATACAAAGCCGTTGCAGAAGCCGATGCATTGATTGTCAGGTCGGACAAAGTAACAAAGGAGGTTGTTGATGCTGCAAAAAAGATGAAAATTGTTGTCAGGGCCGGAGCCGGATATGACAACCTCGACCTGGCCGCATGTTCAGAAAAGGGAGTAGTTGCCATGAATACTCCGGGTCAGAACTCCAACGCTGTTGCAGAGCTTGCACTGGGAATGATGATATATATCTCCCGCAATCTTTTTGAACCGGGTACCGGCACCGAGCTTATGGGTAAAACAATTGGCATACACGCTTACGGTAATGTTGGCAAACTTGTTGCAAAACTTGCAAAAGGATTTGGGATGAATGTCATAGCTTTTGACCCTTTCGTTGATGAGCAGATTGTTAAAAATGACGGAGTAGCCCCAGTTAGCTCAATAGAGGAGCTTTACAGCAAGTCCAATTTTCTCTCGCTTCACATACCTGCCACTTCAGAGACCAAAGGATCTGTGGGTTACAGACTTATGTCGCTTATGCCTAAAGGTGCATGTCTTGTAAATACAGCAAGAAAAGAGGTTATAAATCAAGATGAGCTTATAAAGGTTCTTGAAGAGAGGCAGGATATTAAGTATGTTACAGATGTTGCAACCGATAATCACAATCTTTTACAGGAGAGATTCACCGGAAGAGTATTTGCAACACCAAAGAAGATGGGAGCTGAGACTGCTGAGGCAAACATAAATGCCGGTCTCGCCTCTGCTAATCAGATTGTTAAATTTTTTGAAACCGGAGATACAACATTTCAGGTTAACAAATAAGAAATAAGATCTTTATTATGGTTAAAATCAAACCGTTCGCAGCTCTAAGACCACCAAAGGAGATTGCACATGAGGTTGCCTCACGCCCCTATGATGTTCTCAATTCGGCAGAGGCAAAAGCCGAAGCAGGAGAGAAATCGCTGTTACATATTATAAAGCCGGAGATTGATTTCGATCCGATTATTGACGAACACTCACCTGAAGCCTACGACAAAGCTGTTGAGAACTTCAGACTGTGGCAGCAGAGAGGATGGCTTGAAGCTGATAAACAAGAGATGTACTATGTTTACGCACAAACTATGGATGGCCGGACACAGTACGGCCTTGTGGTTGGTGCAAACATAGAAGATTATCTGCAGGGACGAATCAAAAAACACGAGCTCACCCGTAAGGATAAGGAGGAAGACAGAATGATTCATGTGAGAATACAGAATGCCAATGTCGAGCCGGTCTTTTTTGCTTACCCCGATAATCAGGAGATAAATCAAATTGTGGAAAAGGTGGTAAAATCGAAATCTGCCGAGTATGATTTTACTGCTGAAGATGGCTTTGGTCACCATTTCTGGACAATTGATGATGATATACTAATATCCAGAATAACTGATCTTTTTAAAGAGATCCCTGCTCTTTATGTTGCTGATGGTCATCACAGAACTGCTGCTGCTGCCCTTGTGGGAGAGGAGAAAAAGAGAGCAAATCAACTCCACACAGGTGATGAGGAGTATAACTACTTCCTGGCGGTTGTTTTTCCTGAAAGTCATCTTAAGATAATTGACTACAACAGGGTTGTAAAGGATCTTAACGGAATGTCAAAAGAGGAGTTTGTAAAAACTCTTGAAAACTATTTCCATATCGAAAACAAGGGAGACAAAACCTATAAACCCGGCAGACTTCACAACTTTGCCATGTATATCGGAGGTGAGTGGTACTCTCTTACGGCGAAACCCGGCACATATAATGATAACGATCCTATCGGTACTCTTGATGTAACAGTTCTTTCAAATGTGGTACTTGATAATATTTTGGGAATTAAAGACCTCAGAACCTCAAAAAGGGTAGATTTTGTAGGTGGCATAAGGGGCTTGAATGAACTAAAAAGACGAGTGGACTCGGGAGAGATGGCAGCTGCTTTTGCACTGTATCCGGTTACTATGAGACAATTAATTGATATTGCTGATACCGGCAACATTATGCCTCCAAAGACAACCTGGTTCGAGCCGAAACTCCGAAGCGGGCTTGTAATTCACAAACTTGATTAAATTCTGAGGGTGACTAAAAAGGTCATCCTCTTTTTTTCGATATTTATTATCTTTATGGCAAAATAATCCAAAAATATGTCGTCGGCCCAGTTTAAAGATATTCCTGAAAAGATTGTCTGGTCGGAGAGATATTCGATAGGTAATAAAACTATCGATGACCAGCACAAGAACCTGTATAAACTGCTTAATGAGGTAATTGCAAGCATCTCTGACAATAATGATGTTAACAACAGATTTGCTATCTTCTTATCTCAGATGACAGATTACGCTTTATCTCATTTTAAAGAGGAGGAGGAGTATATGAGAAGTATAGGCTATCCCAATTTAGGGATCCATAAGAACATTCATAAGGGATACTTAAAACATGCTGCTCTGTTAAACAATCAGTTTCTCTCTCTGGATCCTCCTGATATGACAGAAGTTGCTAATTTTTTAATTAACTGGTGGTGGGAACACATAACAACCAAAGATATGAAATTTGCAAATTTTGCGAGAGAGAAGGTTATATCTCATCTAAGAGATAAGCTAAATTCTGTTGCAACCGAACAGGGTAAAATCTCCGGAGAGAGATTTTTTAAAGAGAGAGTAACAATTCTTGGAGCAAAAAGCGCCGATGTTACAAATATTGCAAAAGAGTTTTATAAAGAGCTGGAGGACAAAGACAAAAGTGCAATTTTTGCTCTTGCAGACCAGTTATTCGCGGGACAGGTTCTTGAAGAGAGTTTTGTTGCCTGCAACTGGGTGTATGCAAAGAGAAAAGAGTTCACAGAATGGGACATTGATGTTTTTGAAAAGTGGATAGAGAGTTATGTGACAAACTGGGCAACCTGCGATACTTTCTGCAACCACACCATGGGATATTTTATTGATCTTTATCCCGGATACATCTCACGCCTTAAAGAGTGGACAAAAAGTCCAAACAGGTGGATGAGACGGGCTGCTGCCGTATCATTGATAATACCGGCAAGAGAGGGAAGATACCTGCAAGATATTCTTGAGATTGCAACTTTAATGCTAACTGATGGAGACGATATGGTACAAAAAGGTTACGGATGGATGTTAAAGTCGTGTTCCCAGGCCCATCTCACAAGCGTGTTCAACTATGTAATGAGCAATAAAAACAAAATGCCAAGAACATCCCTGAGGTATGCTATAGAAAAGATGCCTCCGGAGATGAAAGCGGAGGCCATGAAGCGTGTTTGATTAATATTTAAAATTTATCCGGTGTACATAGATTTGACCCACACAATAAAGGATGATATGCCCTTTTATCCCGGGACTCCCCCTCCTTCAATAAAACGATTCTGCCAGGTAAAAGAGACCGGGTATGCAGAGATGAAACTTGAAATAACAACTCATACAGGTACCCATATAGATGCTCCGGCTCATATTATTGAAGGTGGTAAAACTCTGGATAATGCAGATCTTTGTGAATTGTGCGGGACAGCTGCTCTTTTTGATTGTAAACAATACCCTTTGCGCGAAAACAGAATAATTGATGCCGGAATATTGGAAGGATTTCTTAACCAGCATTCTCAGGCCACATTTCTGGTAATAAAAACCGGATGGTCACAAAGATGGGCAGATGACTCTTATTATCACGGTTTCCCGGTTCTATCTGAGGAGGCGGCCCGGTTGGTGGTCAAAAAAGGGATAAAAATTGTTTGCTCCGATACAATATCTGCAGACAGAGTTGAGGATGCCAATTTACCTGTCCATAAAATATTACTCACAAATGGGGTAATGATAGCAGAAAACCTCACATCTCTTGAGAAGATAACGGCATCAATTTTCCGGCTTTATGTTATCCCTTTAAAAATAAAGGATAGTGATGGCTCTCCGGCACGCATTTTTGCCGAGATCTGATGGCTAAAATTTTCCTTTTACCAGGTACTTTCTGTTTATAAAGATTACTCCCAGGATTATTATGCTAAAGAATAGTGCTACAGCAGCAATGTATGCTGTTATGTAAATTCCATACTTTTCCAGATCAAAAAAAGGATAGAGATAATCTTTGTAAACAATGGCACGAAACACCCCCCATATCATAAATAGAACAGGGTATACCAGCCACTTAGCAACAAATGAGTATTTATATCTGTTCTCTTCCCATAATAACCAATAGATTAAAGTAAGCAGTGGCGTAATATAGTGCAGAATAATTGAAGAGACTCTTTCAGGCCCATACAGATCATAAATAGGTTCGAGTATTATAAGATATACCAACCCGGTAACAAAAATATAGCTAGTCAGCGGCCCGGTAAATCTCTTCAAAAATCTCTGTTTGTCTCCATCCCCGATTAATAACAATAGACCAGCGAACAATAAAAGCAGGAAATTTGATTGAAGAGTGAAAAATTTAAAGGTAAAGAGACCTGAGAAAAAGTCACCCCCGGATGAGTTGTTATAAATATGAAGTAAGATGCCAATTGAAGTGGTTAGCAAAATAAGAATCAACAACCTTCTTTCTGTAAATAATCTTCTCATTTAAAATCGTGGTTTTAGCTTGATTTGTATATCATTATTTTGACAAAGGGTATTATCAAAGGCATAATCAGAGATGTAATAACGCCCATCAGAGCTATTGCCAACCCTCCGGCAGCACCTTGTAAAAGACCCATTTCCAATGCTTTTGCAGTTCCTATGCCGTGTGATGCAGCCCCTAGGGCAAGACCCTGTCCAAATCCCGGTTTTATACCTGTAATTTTAAGAAACCATGGTCCTATCACAGCACCAAAAATACCGCTTAAAATGACAATTACTGCAGTAAGGTAAACCATTCCTCCATACTGCTCACTTAGTTCAATTGCTATGGGAGTTGTTACAGATTTTGGCAAAACAGTAATAATCGCCTCAATGTCTGCTCCTGACAAGACTAATATTACCGCAATTGATACAACAGCAGATAAACTACCCATAAAGTTTGCAAACAGAATCGAAACGCCTTTCTCCTTTATGTATTCATAGTTCTTATAGAGAAGAAATCCAAAAGCCACTACAGACAGGTTTAACAGGAATCGGATTACTTTGGTGTTCTCTTCATAAAGTCTCAGGTCAACTCCGGTGGTTCTGAACAGTAGTATTATCAATGCCGTGGATACTATAATAGTGTGTAACAGCATAATACCTGTTTTCCGGTACACTACTCTGCCGGTTAGATAGGCAATTAGAGTAATGACAAAAAAAACCGTTTCAAATAATATTTTTTCTACCATTCTTACTATCAAATTTATTTGCCAGATACCCTACAATCCACAAAACCAAAAAAGTGCTTACAACCGACGCCACTACAATTGCTAATGCATCCTTTTTAATAATTGCCAACGGAATTAAGACCACTCCTGCAGTTGCAGGTATAAAGAAAAAGACAAGATTGTCCAGGAGCATATTTGATATCTCCTCAATCCAGGTCCGTTTAATAATTCCCAACTTTAAAAATATAAAAAGGACCAACATGCCGGTAACAGCAGGAGATATAAAACCGTCAATGAGTACGCTTATTATCTCCCCGGTAAAATAGCATATTATAATCAACGCAAATCCTGAAACAAATTTGAGTGTTTTCATAAAACCATTTGCAGTTCTGCTATTTGCAATCCTTCATCCATTCAAAAGTAGAATAGTGATCCTGAGTCATTCCCAGTTTGGTATAGACTTTCTGCGCAGCAATATTTCTTTTATCGACATACAATCTTATTCCCCATACTCGCGGCGAGCTGTTTACAAGGTCTTTTATATGCTGATACAGCAATTTGTATATCCCATGCTTTCTGTACTGGGGATGTGTATAAACAGATTGTATCCACCATACCCAGCCATCTCTCCAGTCGCTCCACTCAGGAGTTATCATAAGCATTCCCACCGGTTTATCCTCCGATGTTGCAATAAAATATTTTGCCTTGGAATTATCGTCAAGGACAGCTTTAACTCCGCTTGACAGAATATTTTTGTCCAAAACCAGCTCTTCGGTCTCTAATGCCATTGCCAGCTGAAAATCGACAATTGTACTACAATCTGTTGCAACAGACTCTCTTATAACTATCTCCATAAAATTAATTTTTAACTCGGTTTAAATATGGTCTTGGGTTGGATGTGTTTGTCAGCCATAAAGTAACATTAAGTGCCAACTTAGTATCCTCAACTACTCCCGACCAATCCCAATTTGGATTGTAATTATCTGCCGGGCTGTGATATACATTATTTATAAAATAGTTCCATGTTTCCAGTGCCCACTCCTTTCCGTGCTCTCTGCTGTGGTAACATCCATATGCCCAGATAGAGGGTACTCCCGCTTTGAAAAACGGAAAATGATCGCTCCTGAAGAAGAGTCCGGTATGTGAGTTGGGATCCGGGAGAAGATATCTGTCCTGTTTTGCTGCAAACAGACCATACAATGAGTCAAGTGACGAATAGCCATAGCCAATCATTGTTACATCTTTCATTCTTCCTCTTGGAACCATCATGTCATTATTAAGGCATGCAATTGTATTCTCCATTGAAACAACCGGAAATCTTGTGTAGTATTCGCTTCCTGTAAGCCCCTGCTCCTCTGCAGTGGGGAAGAGGAGTATTATCGATCTTTGGGGTTTGGTTTTGAGAGCTGCTGCTACCCTGCCAATCTCAAAAGCCCAGGCCATTGTTGTTCCGTTGTCTACAGCTCCGTTATAGATTGAGTCTCCGTTCTGTTTTTCTCCAATGCCAAAGTGGTCCCAATGTGCTGTTATAACCACTGCCTCATGGGGTTTCTCTGAGCCGTACAGAATTCCTGCAACATTAGTTGAGCTCTCTCTTCTTATCTTATTGCTTATAGTAGCAGAGAATTCCGCATCCAACTCAATTGGTTTAAAATCTGGTTTAAGCGCATAATCTCTAAGCAGATCAATATCATACCCTAATGCATTGAATATTTTTGCAGCACTCTCTTTTGTCAGCCATCCTGTTGCTCTGCATTTTGGCTCACTCTCATTTCCATCTATGAAAAGACGAGATGAGATTGAGCTGTTTCTGGGTACATTGAACTCATAGCCGGCACCATAGGAATCGTGAATTATTAAAATTGCTGATGCTCCCTGTCTTGCTGCCTCTTCATACTTATATGTCCATCTGCCATAGTAGGTCATCTCTTTTCCACGAAACATAGAGGGGTTATTTGAATATAAGCCAGGGTCGTTTACAAACACTACCAAAGTCTTTCCCTTAAGGTTCATCTCCTTGAAATCATTCCAATTATATTCAGGTGCTACTATACCGTATCCGGCAAATACCATTTTTGAATTCTTTACCTCTATCCTCTCTTGAGGTAAAGGAGAGCTGATTGCAATATCATCCGGAGCAGATAATGTTATATTATTTCCCTTTATGTGAAAGATAACAGGATTGATTACAGAAGAGGTAGTTTCATACATTGGAACATGCTGATAGTAACTTCCGTCAAATGGTGGTTCAAACCCAATCTCTTTTAGCTCCCGGGCAATGAATTCTACTGTAAGTTTCTCTCCCTGTGTAAAGGGTTGCCTCCCCATAAAAGAGTCCGATGAGAGAATCTCTGTAATTCTCTTCATATTTTCAACATCAATCAAATTCTCCGGAACCTCTTTCTGTGCACATGAGAGGAGAGAAAACATAAATAAAACTGCAATAACCGTCTTCATATCAACCCGTTTTTATTAATGGAACGATTGTTTTCCAATCAATGACAAAATTAAAATATTATTAGCAGCTCTAGTGTGATTTTGTTTGAATCCATCTCTTCATATCTGTTGAACTCGTCTATAGGTCTTTTTACCAGATATGATTCATAGTCTACTCTTAGAAGTGAATCAAATGGTATATTGGTCAAACCAAAGGACAACCCAATGGTAAGCCTGTTTGCATCAAACTTGTTATTGTTAAGATTCTCACCTATAGCATCCCATCTTACAACCGGAGTAATGTCCTTAAACAGAGCATCTCTGCTTAAGGGGAATGAATAACCACCTTGCACATAGAGAGAGAATCTGTCTGTACCATCTGTTCTGTTGTGACGGTTCATGACCTCTGCTTCAATTTTATACCTCTGTTGTGCATACCTGATATCTCCTCCCCATATTAAATAATCCTCAGCAGCAGTTTTTGGATATCTGTAAATCTTTCCGGTTGCTCTCAGTCCTGTCATCTCTCCCAATGTTAGCCGCGCCGCATAGGATGGCTTGTTTGTCCAAAGAGGTTTATTAATAGTGTAACCGTTAAAAACACCCGCTTCCAGATTTACAGGTAATGTTAAACCCGGTATTTTGTAGTTTACCAGTACACCTATATCTCTGGTTCCGGCAAAATATTTTCCAATAAATGCCCTGTTGGCGAACATCATCTGAGACGGGGTAATAATATAGGGGTTAAATACCGGCACACTAGTCTGTCCCAGGGTTACAGAAAATCCATCAAAAAGACGAATATTTGCAGACAAATCCAGTACTTCAAATACTCCTTCGCTACTTAACTCCACCTGCACCCTGTATGCAATCTTGTCTGAAACAGACCCAGAAAGTCCCATCCTTGAATTCCTGACAGAGAATCGGGACATTTGAGTCTCAAACGCATATTCGTATTTTGTTTTAATACTCGCATCGAACTTGGGCAGGTACTCTGTTTGTTTTACCTGGCAGAAGCATTGGGATGAAAATACCAGAATGAAAAAAAGCGTAAAAATGGAATGAAAAATTGAGTGATTGTCCTTTAACAGACTGTTTAAACATTTAAATTTCAAGTATCTCATTTGCAGTTGCTATCAATTATCTTTCTTGACAAATATCGTTAAATAATAACCATTTGGCAAACTGACTAACTACTTTTGTGTATCTAATTA
>CAZPFI010000046.1:0-14300 GCA_964585795.1 uncultured Muribaculaceae bacterium
AGTGCATATGGTGGCATAAGGTGGGGAACAGGTTTGAACAGATCGTTCCAGTACGAGCATCAGCAGAGCAGGATAGGAAAAACGCCTTGGGAGTCTCCGCTCAGATATATAGAAAACTCTCCTCTGTTTACAATGGATAAGGTAACTACGCCTATACTAATTATGCACAACGACCAGGATGGACATGTTCCATGGTATCAGGGGATAGAGTACTTTGTCGCACTTAAAAGACTGAGAAAACCGGTGTGGCTTCTAAACTATACCGGAGAGGTCCACTGGCCCCAAAAGATGAAGAACAAGATTGATTTTCAGATAAGAATGAAGCAGTTTTTCGATCACTATCTTAAAGATATGCCGGCTCCAGGGTGGATGAAGGAGCCAATGAGTGCTATTGAGCTGGACTTCAACCTTGGTTATTGAATTTTTTTCTTTATATTTGAGAGAACTGTAAAACAGGAGGCCAATGGTAAAGATGTTTCCCAGGCAATTAGTCATACCTGCCGTTTTACTTTTGGGTATTCTGGTGGGTATCGTTGGATATCTGGTCTATATTTCACGGGCTGTGTCGTACCTTTCGGACGATCCTCGGGCATGTGTAAATTGTCACATTATGGCACCCTATTATCAATCTTGGCAAAAAAGCTCACACCAGCCGTGGACCAGCTGCAACGACTGTCATGTGCCACAGGATAATATTTTTAGAGGGTATGCTTTTAAAGCAAAAGACGGTTTGTATCATGCAGCTGTTTTTACATTAAGGAAAGAGCCACAGGTAATACGCCCGAGAAGTGAAAGCTATGGAGCTATAATGGAGAATTGCATCCGTTGTCATACCCAGTTAAATACAGAATTTGTCAAGACCGGAATGGTGAAATACTCACAAGTGGAGAGAGGTGAAGCCCGGGCTTGCTGGGATTGTCACCGGGAGGTTCCCCACGGAACAGTTTCCAACCTTGCGATGAGTCCCCATGCAATTGTCCCCCTTCCAAAATCTCCGGTACCGGAATGGCTTAATAAAATGTTAAAGAGATAAAACTTAAACATATGAAGATTAAACAATTCTATGAAAAAAACAGGGTCGCTCTTTTATGGACTCTCTTTGCCTCGACGGTTGTTATTGTTTTTTTGCTGGGGCTTTTGGCAGCATCGGTTACCGAAAGAAGGGCAGAGATTGCAACTCTTTTTCATAATAAAAGAGTTGAGATAAAAGGTATAGAGTCCAGGAGCGAAATTTGGGGGGATAACTATCACCGCCAGTTTGAAACCTGGAAAAAGACACAGGAGACCGATTACATAACAAAGCATAATGGCAACAACATTGTTGACCTTCTTGAAGAGAGGCCCAATATGGTTATCCTATGGGCAGGATATGCTTTTTCCAGAGACTATATGGCACCAAGGGGACACAAATACTCTGTTGAGGACGCTGTTAAAACACTGAGAACCGGGGCTCCTCACACTGAGTCGGAGAATATGCAGCCAGCCACATGTTGGGTTTGCAAAAGCCCCGATGTGCCACGATTGATGGCAGAGGTTGGTATTGCAGAGTTTTACGCAAAGCCGTGGTCGGCATTCGGTCATGAAGTTGTAAACTCTGTTGGCTGTGCAGATTGTCACAATCCCGATAATATGAATATAAGCATTTCCAGGCCTGCACTCGCAGAGGCATATCAGAGAATGGGTATGGACATAGATAAGTCAACAATTCAGGAGAGAAGATCTCTTGCCTGTGCCCAGTGTCATGTTGAATACTACTTTAAAGGTGATGGAAAATATCTCACTTTCCCTTGGGATAAAGGACTTACAGTTGAGGATATGGAGAGGTATTACGATGAGGTTGGTTTTTCGGATTGGACACATGCAGTAAGCAGGGCGCCAATGCTTAAAGCGCAGCATCCCGATTATGAGCTGTTTGTTATGGGGCCTCACGCACAACGCGGCTTATCCTGTGCCGATTGCCATATGCCATATAAGTCAGATGGTGCAATAAAATACAGCGATCACCACATTGTTTCTCCTTTGATGTACATAGACCGTACTTGTCAAACTTGTCACAGAGACAGTAAAGAGAACCTTTTAGGATATGTGTACGGGTATCAGGACAAAATACTGGAGACCAGAAACCGGGTGGAAGAGGAGTTGGTTAAGGCACACATTGGGGCTAAATACGCCTGGGATAAAGGTGCTACCGAAAAGCAGATGGAGCCGGTATTAAAGCTGTTGAGAGCAGCACAATGGAGATGGGATTTTGCGGTGGCATCTCATGGTGCATCATTTCATGCTCCTGTTGAAACACAGCGGATTTTGGCTCACAGTCTGGATAAAAGCTATCAGGCCCAGCTTGAAGTTAACAAAGTACTAAGCCAGTTGGGGGTTCATTCTCCTGTTTCCTACCCGGATATCTCTACAAAAGAGAAGGCACAGAAGTATATCGGGCTGGATATGGAGAAGCTGACAAAAGATAAAAGTAAATTTATGACAGTAATTGTACCGGAATGGCTGACAAAAGCAAAGGAAAACAAAAGACTGTTGTAGAGGAGATTATTGTCATTGGAGGCATTGTTACGGCAGGGTTGGCACTTCAGCTTACTCTGGGAGATTTCAATAAGGAGTTCCTGGCATTTCCGGTTAATCTGGTATTATTACCTGTTCTGGCAATTCTGTTTCCGGGTAGAAGCAGATATGTTAAAAGAGTTGCTTCGGGGTCTTTGTCTGTTATTCTACTATGTTCTGTTACAATTTCGGCCCTTTACATGGGACTCATACCCAATAACAGCGTTAAAATTTCATGGCCCTTTGTGTTGCTCTACCTTTTGGTTATTATAAACTTAGCTGCAGTTATATCAGTAAGGGCAGCCAGGTTTAAGATAAAA
This sequence comes from uncultured Muribaculaceae bacterium, assembly GCA_964585795.1. Classification (GTDB taxonomy): domain Bacteria; phylum Bacteroidota; class Bacteroidia; order Bacteroidales; family UBA932; genus Bact-08. The sequence goes on from CAZPFI010000046.1 coordinate 2,874, forward strand.
GATATCCCGTTCTATTTAAATCATCTGGGACTTTTAATTCTGTTATATGCTGCCGGCCCCGGATCTGCAGACAAATCGAGATATTTTATGAGGGTTTTTGAAGATCAGGTGGAGTGGAGAGCAGAGTTATCATCGGGCAGAGCCGGAGGTGGTTTAACAGAGCTGCCTGTAGCTATCCATCTGAATGATTTTGAGATGGACGAGTATCCTACAAAACTTGCCGTAATCGAAATGGACAGCGGTAATCCAATCCCACAAAAAAGACCTGTATATCTGGAGGTTGTGCCTGGAACGGAAGGAGATATTTGCAGATGGAACATACATGTCGACTCAGTTATACACAAAGACGGACTGGCTCCTGCTGCCTATGTAAGAGTATTTGAAAATACCGGTCAAACCAATATGCAGGGATGGGTAAGCTGCGGGAACTATTTTCAGACAATAAAGACCCTTTCACTATCTGAGAACCACAGTTTGGTAATGACTATTCCGCAACCAAAAGAGTTTAGGTCACATATTGAAGTTTACACAAAAAACGGCAACATAAAAAACGGAGTTGTCAAAGTGAATCAACCAATGACAGTTGGAAGCTGGAAGATATATCAACACTCTTATGATAATTTGCGTGGAAGGGATTCGGTTTGGTCACTTTTCGAGCTTGTCTTTGACCCCTGGATTATTCCGGCCTACATTGGGATTATAATGATGATTTTTGGTGCAATCGCACTGTTTTGGAAAGGAGGTTCAAGATGATTTGGGACTATTTCATATACTTCTCTCTGATATCGCTAATAATGTGGATAACCGGACTCGTTTTTATTCGCAATAAAAAAAGACCAGTAACAGGAGAAGTCTTCATTTGTTGCGGTTTGATTGTTTTTCTTCTATTCATTGTACTTTTATGGATAAACCTCAAACATCCTCCAATGAGAACAATGGGAGAGACCCGTCTGTGGTACTCGTTCTTCATTGTTTTGTCGGGTTTTATAACATGGAAAAGATGGAGATACAGTTGGATTTTCGGTTACAGCATCCTGGTATCGGCGGTATTCATTCTGGTAAACCTCTTAAAACCAGAAATTCATTTTACCAACCTCATGCCTGCTCTTCAGAGCATATGGTTTGTACCTCATGTTACTGTTTACATACTCTCTTATGCAATGCTGGGTGCAGCTACAATTGCGTCAATTATAGCAATCAAAGAGATTAAAAACGGAGAGGCAAGATTGATAACAATGATTGATAATCTTGTTTATATTGGTCTGGGGCTGTTGATGACAGGCATGTTGCTTGGAGCTTTGTGGGCAAAAGAGGCGTGGGGTGACTATTGGACATGGGACCCCAAGGAGGTTTGGGCATTTATAACAGCTGCAACATATCTTGTTTATATCCACAGCAGATTGGAGCACTTCTCTTTAAAGAGAGTTCTTTGGATACTGCCACTTGCTTTTCTTTTACTTATGATAACATGGCTTGGGGTAAATTATCTCCCGGCCTCCCAGGGGAGTATTCACATTTATTGAAAAAGTTTCAGAGTGTTGTCGTTTGAAAGATAAGGTGCATAAAATTAGTGGGTTGAAGCTGTTAACTGTATTGTGTTCTTTTCGGACTATGCTGTTAATGACCGCTGTATATTTGCAGAATGTTAATTTTTATCGTATTATTGATATTTATAATAAGTTTAAGCTATGATGAACAAGAAAAGAGTTTTATTGGTTTTACTGATAGCTGTGTCAGTATCGGTATTTGGACAGACTTACAGGCAGGGGCCTGGTTACTTCAATCTTATGTTTGCTTCCGGGAGTACTGTATTAAACAGAGACTTTGCCGGTAACTCTGCAGCATTGGAAGCTCTTTCGTCTGCAGTATCATCGAACCTGGCTCAGATAAGAGCCGGAAGAGCCCATATAGAGATTGTGGGGCATACTATTGCAGGGCAGAATGAGGCGAATGCAGTGAATGCAACATCTGTTCAGGCAAGCATTGTTAGGGCGCTGCTTAAGACTCAGTTTAATCTTGGCAACGAGAGCTTTACTTTTGGCATTGATAACACATCGCGTCAGGAAAACCTGATAAAAGTGGCAGTTGTTAACTCACCTGTGGCAAATAATGCCAATAAAGAGATTTTTTATACTCTCAGCTCTAATCCTGCATACCTGGCTGCAGTTATGAACAACTACGGAAGAGTTCCATACCGGTCATCCGTTTCGGAATATGAACTGCAACAAAAGGCAGAGATGGAGAGGGAGGCCCGTGAGAAGGAGTTACTCGCCAGAGCAGAACAGCAGAAGAGAGAAGAGGAGCTGAAAAGAGCTCAACTTGAAAGAGAAGCACGCGAAAAAGAGCAGGCACTGAGAGCCGAACAGGAGAGGGCGGAGCGCGAAAGAGCAGAGAGATTAAGGGCAGAGCAGGCAAGAGCAGAACAGGCCAAGGCCGAGGAACTTGCAAGAAGTGCTTCTAAAACAAAAAGACCCAACAAATTTTTCAGATGGTAAAAATTTGCCGGGCTTTTAAACTGTGTTGATTATTTAAAGAGGAATTCTTAACCCGGCCTCCAGAGTGATTCCGACAGCTTTCGACCAGCCTGTCTTGAATATAAATCCGCTGAAAGGTATTAGTCCAATGCCAAACTCCTTTCTGCAGTCGAGGCCGTTCTCTAAAAGGCCATATTTTGTAAAAATGTCGGCACCTGCAAAGAGATAGGCATATTTATTTATACTGAATGTTCCTCCGATAATGTTTGACATATAATCGTTGTCAAGACCTTTTTCTAAAGAGGTGTATAAGCCAACCCTTTTAAACAGAAAACTGTTGAATGAAACGGTGCCCTTAATGGCGTTATAGGACGCTTTGGGAACATATCCTACTGTTATCAACAGTGGATTGTTTTCGTCGGCCTTGAAAAACCCTTCCGACTGGGCTGTAACCTGCCCGGCAATGATTAACAGACCAATAATTACAATTAATTTTTTCATGATTTTTAAATTAGGTCAACATTTGATCAAATATAGAGAAAAAAACGGGTGAAAAGAATTATAATATTCATTTTTAAAAAGTGTAACGCCTAAGTATACACCGTTTAATCGAACAAATATATATAATATATAATTATTTACAAACAACTTAGAAACAGATTTGTTTGATTCGGTATGCCGGATTTAAACAGAAAAGAAAAAAATTTTGTTGATAAAAAGAAATTTACATTACATTTGTAACCGCTATAAAAGAGAAATGACAAGTTTTTTAAATATCCATTCGGTTCATCATCATCACCTGCTGTTAATTGGTAGGCCGCAATGGCTATTTGTATATGTGAGATAAATTATAATATAAATAGTGAAGAGGGCTTACCGGATGGTAGGCCCTCTTTTTTTTAAAATCAATTTACTATGATAAGGATTGCAATTCAGGCAAAAGGACGCCTTAGTGATGAAAGTACCTCACTGCTGGCAGAGGCGGGCCTCAGGATTGAAGAGGGTAAACGGAAATTACTGGCTAAATGTCAGGATTTCCCAATGGAAGTTCTCTTTCTAAGAGATGATGATATACCGGGAGCAGTAGCTACCGGTGTAGCTGATCTGGGTATTGTTGGTCTCAATGAGGTTGAAGAGAGTGGCCTCAACATCGATATTGTACACTATCTGGGTTTCAGTAAATGCAGGTTATCGCTTGCAGTACCAAAATCTACGGAATATACAGGATTACAATACTTTAATGGCAAAAGAGTGGCTACATCATATCCTTCCATCTTGTCAGGATTTTTTGCAAAGAAAGGAATTACTGCAGACATTCAAAAAATTGCGGGATCTGTAGAGGTAGCTCCCTCTGTAGGAATGGCTGATGCTATCTTTGATATTGTAAGTTCAGGAGGAACATTAATTACAAACGGACTTAAAGAGGTAGAGAAGGTCTTTTATTCGGAGGCCGTTCTCATATCTGCTCAAAACCTGGACGAGATAAAAAGCGGAATAATTAATCAGCTAATTTCCCGTTTGGAGGCAGTCGAGAGAAGCAGAGGAATGAAGTATATGTTACTCAATTTGCCTACCGACCGGATTGAAGATGCAAGTGTAATACTTCCCGGAATGAGAAGCCCTACGATTCTGCCACTTGCCCAGCAGGGCTGGTGCTCTATGCACGTTGTGGTTGAAGAGAGGGAGTTGTGGTCGAAGATCGAAAAGCTTAAATCAATTGGGGCAGAGGGTATCCTGATTCTCTCTTTGGACAAAATATTACCGTAATGAAAATATACTACAATCCTGAGTTTGAGCTGTGGTGTCAGCTTACCTCACGGGCAGAAGAGAGTAACCGGGTGCTATACAAAAAGGTTTCTCAAATTGTTGAAGATGTAAAAAAAAGAGGAGACAGTGCGCTTTACTACTACACACAAAAGTTTGACAATATTAAACTTGACAAACTATACCTTGACAAAAAGTTTATCGAAGAGAGCATCAAACATGTTGATGACAACCTTAAGAGGGCAATTGATGTTGCATATGGCAACATTCATCTGTTTCACTCATATCAAACCGGAGAGGTGGTGGATGTTGTTACTTTTCCGGGAGTAAGGTGTGTTCTTAGAAAGCTGCCGATAGAAAAAGTTGCTCTTTATGTTCCGGGGGGCTCTGCTCCACTCTTCTCCACAGTATTGATGCTGGCAATTCCGGCAAAAATTGCCGGCTGCAGTGATATAACACTGTTTACCCCTCCGGATAAGAATGGGAAAATTTCACCCGTAATTGCCTATGCAGCATTGAAATGCGGAATAGAGAACATTGTGACAGTTGGAGGAGCCCAGGCAATTGCAGCAATGGCCTTTGGAACAGGGAGCATAAAAAAGGTTGATAAAATATTTGGTCCCGGGAACCTCTATGTATCAGTTGCAAAACAGATTGTCAGCAGTTCAGTTTCAATTGACATGGTAGCAGGGCCTTCGGAATTGATGATTCTGGCTGATGAAAGTTGTGATGCAGATTTTGTTGCTGCCGATCTATTGTCACAGGCAGAACATGGACCCGATTCACAGGTATTTTTGGTTACCAATAAAGCAGAGATTGCAGAAAAATGTATAGATGCAGTTGAGAGACAGAGAGAAAACCTTCCAAGAAGAGAACATATAGATGGCGCCCTGTCTAACAGCAGGGTTATTGTTCTTGACAGCACTGATGACATAGTTGATTTCGCAAACTTATATGCTCCAGAGCATCTTTCTGTTATGATGAACAATCCCTGGGAGGTTGCAAAAAGAATTAAAGCTGCGGGGAGTGTCTTTATAGGTAACTATTCTCCGGAAAGTGCAGGAGACTATGCATCCGGGACCAACCACACATTACCTACCGGAGGATGGGCAAAATCTGTAGGATCACTCTCACTGGACAGTTTCAGACACACAATAACATATCAGGAGTTAACCAAAAAGGGACTTTTAAAGCTGAACACCTGTATCTCTGAAATGGCTAAAGCCGAGGGGCTGACAGCTCACATGAATGCTGCTCAAATAAGGATTAATAAGTTATTTAATGCAAAATTAGAAAAATGAATAAAATGGTATGTAAAGATAGAATTACAAATCTTAGCTTTCCTCTAAACCTGGTAAGAACAAATATTCTTAATCTATCCCCTTACTCAACAGCAAGAGATGAGAGTGACATTAAGTATGGAATCTACCTTGATGCTAACGAGAATCCGTTTCAAACCGGCTATAACAGATACCCGGATCCTCACCATCTGGAACTAAAAAAAGCAATTGCCGCAAAAAGAGGAGTAGAAAACACAGAGATGATTTTTGCCGGAAACGGAAGTGACGAAGCGATAGATTTAGTTATCAGAATATTTTGTAATCCGGGTAAAGATAATGTTATCTCTGTGTCTCCAACATACGGAATGTATAAGGTAGCTTGTGCCACTAATAACATTGAGTACAGAGAGGTTCCTTTGGATTACCGCTTTTCGGTTGTTAAAAAAACAATTCTGGAGAGAGCAGACGAGAATTCAAAGGTATTATTTTTATGCTCCCCGAATAATCCTACAGGTAACCTTCTCGATAAAAAAACTGTACTGGAGCTTATCAATGAGTTTAAAGGAGTTGTTGTTATAGATGAAGCATATATAGATTTTTCGGGAGATGAGGGCTTTATTCCGTTTATCCCAAAGTACAAAAACCTTATTGTGCTGCAGACAATGTCAAAAGCAATGGGTATGGCTGCACTAAGAGTGGGTTTTGCATTTGGAAACAAAGAAATTATTGACCTCTTCAATAAGGTAAAGTATCCTTACAACTTAAACAAGGTAAGTCAGGATTTGGCAATATTCAGATTAAAAAACGATAACAAAGCCGAAGTGGAGAAGCTGATTACTCTAAGGGAAAGTTTTACCGGAGCTTTAATGACAGCGCCAAATGTTGAGAAGGTTTATAAAAGTGACTCAAACTTTATTCTGGTTAAATTTTCAAACCCGGAATACACATACAAATTGTTGGAAAAAAACGGAATAGTTGTAAGAGACCGGAGCAAACTACCGGGATGTGAAGGATGTTTAAGAGTGACAGTTGGGAAGCAGGCAGAAAACGATAAAGTCATAGATGTATTAAACAGAGGAGAGGATAGGTTGCCAGACAAAGAAACATGCAGAGATAACATTATCGAGATTTCCAGAAGTACAAAGGAGACAACAATAAGTGCAAAATTGGATTTTACAGGAGAGTCAGCCGCCTCAATTAATACAGGAATAGGATTTTTCGACCATATGCTGGAGCAACTGGTAACGCATGGAGGAATATCTGTTGATGTGGATGCCCGGGGTGATCTTAGTGTAGATTCACACCATACTGTAGAGGATGTAGCAATTGTTTTGGGAGAGGCATTAAACAGATATTTTACCGGCCTTAAAGGGTATGGCAGATATGGATTTTCACTTCCTATGGACGAATCATGTGCAGAAGTGCTGCTTGATTTGGGTGGAAGGGCTTTTTTAAAGTGGAACGCATTATTCAAGTGTGAGAAGATTGGGGAGCTGCCAACAGAGATGATAAAACACTTTTTTTCATCCATGTCAACAGCCGGGAAATTTACACTTCATATAAGTGCAGACGGCGAAAATGATCATCATAAATGTGAGGCAATTTTTAAAGCATTTGCAAGGGCCTTGAAAATGGCATTATCGAGAGCAGAAGGCAGTAGTTTGCCAAGCAGTAAAGGAGTAATTTAAACTATAAGTAATATGGTTGCAGTAATTGACTATGGATATGGCAACATCTTCTCTTTATGTAATGCAATAAAAAGAGCAGGTAAAGAGTATGTTGTTACATCGCAAAAAGAGATAATAAAAAATGCCACACATGTGATATTGCCAGGTGTAGGCGAGGCATCCAAGGTTAAGTTTGAGATAGAAAGAAGAGAACTGGATAATATTTTACACTCATTAAAAATGCCTGTATTGGGAATCTGTGTAGGGATGCAGGTATTATGCTCTTTTAGTGAAGAAGGAGAGACTCAATGTCTGGGAATTTTTTCGGAACCGGTTAAAAAACTTAACGGGCAAGGGATTAAAATTCCCCATATGGGATGGAACAGAGTATATAATACATCAGGAGCCCTTTTCGGGCAGATTGACGATGGCGAATTCTTCTATTTTGTACACTCTTATGCACCTCATACCGGTATCAATACATGCTCTGTTACCAATTATGGAGGGGAGTTTAGCGCATCTTTGTGTAAAGATAACTTTTATGGCACACAGTTTCATCCCGAAAAGAGCGGTAAAGCAGGAGAAAAACTTTTAAATAATTTTCTTAATATATAATAATTTACATTTATTTATGTCAACTGAAACTTTAACTAAATTTGAGATTATTCCTGCGATTGACATTATTGGAGGCAGGTGTGTGAGACTAACAAGGGGATGCTACGATTCTGCAAAAGCGTACTTCGAGGATCCGGTCGAGGTGGCCTTAAATTTCCAGAAAATGGGTTTTAAGAGAGTGCATATTGTAGATCTAGACGGGGCAAAGTCAAACGAACCCCAAAACCTTGCAGTTTTAAAGGGTATTTCTCAAAAAACCACTCTTAAGATACAGTTTGGAGGTGGGATTAAGTCTTTAAGCAGTGCCGATTGTTGTTTTGAAGCAGGTGCCTATTACATAATATGCGGCAGTATTGCTGCAGAGAGTCCGCAAATCTTAAAGTCAATTGTTGAAAAGCATGGCCCTGAGAGAGTGATTGTAGGTGCAGATGTAAGAGAAGAAAAAATATCGATAAAAGGATGGAAAGTACAGACAAATAAATCTATATACAATCTTATATCAACCATTACTAAAATAGGTATCAACACAATAATCTGTACTGACATTTCAAAGGACGGAGTTTTGGAAGGTCCCTCACTTACTCTGTATAAAAAGATAACTGCAAGATTTCCCAATGTAAAACTCATTGCCAGTGGAGGTGTTTCTTCGGCAGAAGATGTAACCAATGTAGAGAAGACCGGAGCAGATGGAGTGGTAATTGGAAAGGCGTTTTACGAAAATCGAATAAAGTGTGAAGATTTAGCATTATGGTTGCAAAACGAATAATACCCTGTCTTGATGTAAAAGACGGCAACACTGTAAAAGGTGTTAATTTTGAGAATTTAAGATATGTAGGCGATCCGGTAGAGTTAGGTAAGTTTTACTCCGGATGCGGAGCGGACGAGCTGGTGTATCTGGACATAAGTGCCACAAATGAAGGGAGGAGAACTTTTGTAAAATTGGTTAAGAAAGTGGCTGCTAACCTCAACATACCTTTTACTGTCGGGGGAGGGATTGCAACAATTGAAGATGCTTCTTTATTACTGGATGCTGGAGCCGATAAAATATCTGTTAACAGTGCTGCACTCAGAGACAGCTCCTTAATTGAGAAGATTGCCGGTAAATACGGCTCTCAATTTGTAGTTGTTGCCATAGATGCAAAACAGGAGAACGGAACATGGAGGGTGATGAGCAACGGAGGTAAAAGGCCGGCTGGAAAGGAGTTATTCACCTGGGCCAAAGAGGCAGAATCTATGGGTGCAGGAGAGATTCTCTTTACCTCGATGGATCATGACGGTACCAAAAGCGGATTTGCATGTTCATCCCTGGAGAGATTGTGCGGCTTAGTTTCAATTCCGGTAATTGCGTCAGGTGGTGCAGGAAATATGGAGCATTTTCTTACACTGTTTAGGGAGACACAAGTAGATGCAGCACTGGCAGCATCTGTTTTTCATGAAGGAAAAATTGAGATAATGAGACTTAAAGAGTATTTAAACAATAACTTAATCTCTGTAAGACTCTAAATTAAAAAGCAGTTAACAGATTAGCATAAACATAGAAAAGAGATTATGAAGCAACTAAAAGATGAAATTGTCGATTTGATTTTTAAATCGGATAATAAGATTGTGCCTGCAATTGTGCAGGATGATAAAACATTAAAGGTTTTAATGCTGGGATATATGAACAGAGAGTCTTACCAGAAGACAATAGACACCAAACTTGTAACTTTTTACAGCCGTTCAAGGGAAACTCTCTGGATCAAAGGAGAGACCAGTGGCAATTACCTTAATCTTGTAAGTATTGAAAGTGACTGTGACTATGATGCTCTTCTGGTAAGAGCAGATACCTCGGGAGTGGTGTGTCACAGGGGCACTGCTTCGTGTTTCAATAATCTTAAAAGCGAAGGTTTTTGTGGTAAGCTTACATCAACTATAAGGGAGAGGCACAAAAACCTCCCGGAGGGCTCCTATACTACAAAACTTTTTAGTGCCGGCATAGAGAAGATAGCAAAAAAAGTTGGGGAAGAGGCATCAGAAACTATAATAGAGGCGATAAAAGGAGATAAAAAAAGATTGGTATATGAGTCTGCAGATCTCATATACCATCTTATTGTTCTTCTTGAATATTTTAATCTTTCATTGAAAGATATCGATGGAGAGCTTTATGCCAGAAGTATTAAGTAATAGTGTTGTTTAAAACAGACCGGTAATATTTCCCTCGTTGTCAATATCCATTCTTTCAGATGCCGGCTCCTCCGGTAATCCGGGCATACGCATTATGTCTCCTGTTATAGGGATAAGAAACTCTGCTCCGGATGCAATCTCAATATCTCTTACAGTTATGACAAAATCTTTTGGTCTGCCCAGAAGATCGGGGTTATCTGACAATGATTTTTGTGTTTTGGCAATACAAATAGCCAGATTTGTAAGGCCCAGTTTTTCAATTTTATCAAGTTTAGATCTTGCTGTTGATGTATAATCTACCGCCTCTGCTCCATATATTTTCCGGGCAATAGTATCAATTTTCTTTTCCACACTGTCGGTTAAAGGGTAGAGTGGCAGGAAGTTTGGACAACAATGCTCGGAGGCATCAACTACCATCCGGGCAAGCTCTTCTGCTCCCGCACCCCCTTTTGCCCACACATCGGCAACTGTAACCGGTACTCCTTTGTTTTTACAGTGATTAATAATGAAGTCCAGCTCTTGCTGAGAGTCCGATTCAAAGCGATTAATTGCAACAACGGGAGCCAGAGAGAAGAGTTTTATATTCTCTATGTGTTTATCAAGATTCTCAACACCTTTCTTAAGCGCATCAACATTGGGTGTTTTCAGCTCTTTGATGGCCATCCCTCCGTGATACTTCAATGCACGAACAGTGGCAACAAGAACCGCAGCATTGGGAGAGAGTTTTGCGGAACGGCACTTTATATCAAGAAATTTTTCTGCACCCAGGTCAAATCCAAAGCCCGCCTCAGTAACAGTATAATCTGTAAGAGAGAGCGAAGTTTGCGTGGCAATTACCGAGTTAGTTCCCTGGGCAATGTTTGCAAAAGGACCTCCATGAATTAATGCGGGAGTACCTTCGATGGTTTGAACAAGATTTGGTTTGATTGCGTCTTTGAGCAATGCCGCCATAGCTCCATGGGCTTTTAACTCACCCGCATACACAGGTCGTTTGTCAAAAGTGTATCCAATAAAAATGTTGGCGAGTCTCCTTTTAAGATCTTCCATGTCTTTGGCAAGACATAAAATTGCCATCACTTCGGATGCTGCAGTTATATCAAACCCGGTCTCTCTTGGAATGCCGTGAACCGTTCCGCCAAGACCGACAACTATAGAACGCAGTGAGCGGTCGTTCATATCCATCACCCTTTTCCAGGAGATAGTTCTGGGATCGAGACCAAGAGACCTTGTTTTACTCTGAATATTATTATCAATTACAGCAGCAAGGAGGTTATGAGCTTTCTCTATTGCTCCAAAATCTCCTGTGAAGTGCAGGTTGATATCCTCCATAGGAAGAACCTGTGAGTATCCGCCACCGGCTGCCCCTCCTTTTATGCCGAAAACCGGCCCCAGAGACGGCTCCCTAAGCACTACAGCAGAGCGTTTGCCAATGCGGTTGAGTGCTTGTGAAAGCCCTATTGATAC
>CAZPFI010000047.1:0-14018 GCA_964585795.1 uncultured Muribaculaceae bacterium
TTCCAAGGGCGTTAATTAATTCCATGCTCTTTGTTTAAATTTCGTTTAAATGAATCTCTTTAGGTTGCTGTGCCTGATGAGGGTGCTCTGAACCTGTATATACAAACAGATTGCGGAACAACTCTGCACCAAGGCGGTTTTTGGGAAGCATGCCCTTAACGGCGTGCTCAACTACTGCCAGCGGTTTACGATTAAGCAACTCTTTGGGAGTTGCGAATCTCTGGCCGCCGGGATAACCGGTGTGACGAACGTACACCTTGTCTGTGATCTTTTTACCCGTAAGACGCACTTTGTCGGCATTGATGACAATTACATTGTCGCCGCAATCTACGTGTGGGGTAAAGTCGGGCTTGTGTTTTCCGCGCAGAATTATTGCAATTCTGGAAGCGAGCCGACCCAGTACCTGATCGGCGGCATCAATAACTACCCACTCCTTTGTGACAGTAGCTTTGTTGGCCGATACAGTCTTGTAACTCAATGTGTCCACTTTGTTGATCTTTAGTTTAATACGTTAAATTTGTTGCGATTACCCCATAAAATAGGGGGCTGCAAAGTTATAACTATTTTTTAAAGTGACAAAATCCTGCACAGATACTACATTTTTTTATTAAAATGCAAATATCTACTTTTGTAAGACAAAGTTAATGTAGGGATGAAAATTGGCGATACCGAACTGGGGGAGCACCCCCTTTTTCTTGCACCTATGGAGGATGTCACCGATCCCTCGTTCCGCTATATGTGCAAAGAGTTTGGAGCAGATGTGATGTGTACCGAGTTTGTATCGTCCGACGGACTTATAAGAGATGCCAGGAAATCACTGGAAAAACTACAGATTTTTCCATATGAAATGCCAATTGGAATACAGATATACGGACATCTTACCCAGCCGACGGTAGATGCCGCAATAATGGCAGAGAGAGTAAAGCCCTCATTCATTGACATAAACTTTGGCTGTCCTGTGAATAAAATTGCCAACAGAGGAGCAGGTTCGGGGATGATGCGCTATCCGGAAAAGATGGTGGAGATAACAAAAAGGGTAAAGGATGCGGTTAAGATACCGGTAACTGTTAAAACCCGCCTGGGATGGGATGACAACAGTAAGATAATTGTTGAGCTTACAGAGAGACTTCAGGATGTGGGGATTTCGGCAATTACCATTCACGGCAGAACCAGGCAGCAGATGTATAAAGGGGAGGCAGACTGGACACTGATTGGTGAAGTTAAGAGACGCAGTTCTATACATATCCCTGTTGTGGGAAACGGCGATATTTCAACACCTCAGCAGGCGAAGGAGGCATTTGACAGATACGGGGTTGACGGAGTAATGATAGGAAGGGCAACTTATGGAAGGCCATGGATATTCCGGGAGATAAAGCACTATCTGAAAACCGGTGAACTGCTTCCTGAGCCCTCTGTAAAAGAGAAATGCACTCTTGCAAAGAGACATCTCCTTAAGTCTGTTGAGGTAAAAGGAGAGAGGGTGGGTGTACTTGAAATGAGAAGACACCTCTCCTGTTATTTTAAAGCACTTCCTAATTTTAGGGAGCTTAGGATGAAAATGGTAACAGAGAACGACTATCGTGAACTACTCAAAATTATTGACATTATAGAAGAGAGGTACGCTAATATCAATTCAGAGCATTAAAAACACAAGTATATTGACGACATAACATGAAAAGTCCTTTGGTAAATAAAATTCTCCTATTCCCATATTTTCTTGCGCTTAAAATCAGGCACTGGCTTTACGATAAAGGATTATTCAAGTCTTATTCATTTGACATACCTATTATATCAGTAGGCAATTTGTCGGTGGGTGGAACAGGAAAAACACCCCATGTGGAACTGATTGTAAAAGAGCTTGTGAAGACGAGGAGAGTAGCTGTCATATCAAGGGGTTACGGAAGAAAAACCAGAGGATACAGAGTGGTTAAGGTTACAGACAGCACAAAAGAGTGCGGAGATGAGCCCTTGCAGATAAAGAGGCGTTACCCAGGAGTAATGGTAGCTGTTGATGGCAACAGGGTTAGAGCAATTAAAAATCTGCTTGCTATGAACCCTGATGAAAAACCGGAGGTAATTGTTATGGATGATGGTTTCCAGCACAGAAGGGTCATTCCGTCTGTAAATATTCTTCTAATTGATTACAACCGGCCTTTGGATAGAGATAATTTACTACCTTTGGGGAGATTGAGAGATTTACCCGAACAGATTAAAAGGGCAGGTCACATTGTTGTAACCAAGTGTCCTCAGGAAATCTCCGATGACGAAAAATTTAAATGGGAGAAAAGATTAAAAACGGCCAATCACCAAAAGTTGTATTTTTCTACGATAGAATACGGAGAACCTCTTCCGGTTTTCATGGAAGGAGACAAAAGGTACACATACTCAAGGATGGCAATTATGGTTACCGGTATTGCAAATCCAAAGCCACTGGAGTACTATTTGTCGGATAACTATAAAATTATCAGAAGGTTAAGCTACAAAGATCATCACAGATACAGGAACAGAGATGTACGGAGAATTGAGAGAGTTTCTCGTAAGTTTCCAAAGGCAGTTGTTTACACCACCGAGAAGGATGCTCAAAGACTTTATAATCTAAAAAAATTCTCAGATCAGTTAAGAACAAGATTCTTTTTCCTGCCGATAGAGATAAGGTTTCTCAACGGAAGTTTCCTCAAGCTCATTGAGTCTGTGAACGGCAATTCCGACAGAACACCTTAAGTACCATTAACAGGCAAATTCCTTTTAAGTTGAGGTCAATCAACTTCCTTTGAACCTATTAAGCAACTGTAATTCGAGGTTTTATTGGTTTAACCCCATTCTTATAAAAACCTCTCAGTCTTTAACGCTGACCACAACAATATCTTAGGTTAGGCAAATAATATGAAAGCATAAACATTACAAATTGTTATAAACAAATAACAATTTGTAATACCACTTATTTTTACAATATACTCTATAAAGTAAGATTACATAAACGAGTGTAATTTTAATTAAAAATATGTGCTTTTTACCCTCAATTTTCGATGTTTAATTAAAAAAATATCTTAAGTTTACGGGGTAATTTATGAAAATCTGAACCTTACACCCAATATGGTCTGAAATACAGGCCAAAAGGCGTAGAATTAAAACATAAATTTTAATTATTTAAGTACACTCAATATTTAACGTTAACCTAAATTTAAAACTATGTATGTTTCACACAAACTAACCGCACGGTGTATGCGATTTGCACTGTCGGTATTTGCCCTGGTTCTGCTGTCCGGAACTTTGATGGCTCAGAACATAAGGGTTACCGGAAAAGTAGTTGATCGAACCAATCTTCCTGTTATCGGTGTTTCGGTACTGGTAGAGGGAACAAGAACCGGCGTAGCCACAGAGCTGGACGGGTCTTATGCAATCAACGCACCCGGTAATGCAACATTGGTCTTCTCTGCAATCGGTATGGTTACCCAGAGGATTCCAATCAACAATCGCACCGTAATTAATGTAACCATGCTTGACGATGCCGTTCTTTTGGATGAGCTTGTTGTTGTAGGTTACGGAACACAGAGCAGAGCAAATCTGACCGGTGCAGTTGCAACCGTAGACACCAAGCTTCTGGAGGCGCGTCCCATAGCCGATGTAGGCCGGGGTCTTCAGGGCTCTACTCCGGGTCTCAATATCCGTATTGGAGACGGAGAGATAGGGTCTGAGCCAATTATCAGGATTCGTGGTACATTCGGCTCTATGCAGGGTAGTTCAGCACCCCTTATCCTTATGGACAATGTTGAGATTCCATCAATTCAGATGCTTAATCCTGATGACATTGAGTCTATCTCCATTCTGAAAGACGCAGCATCGGCCTCCATTTACGGTGCCAAGGCGGCATTTGGAGTTGTACTTATTACAACCAAGAAAGGAGCAAAGACAGAGAGTGTAAATGTGAGCTATTCAGGCAATCTTTCATTCCAGAACATCTCCAAGAAGATGGAGATGGGTCAGCTTGACGCTTTGGAATACACCCTTCACGCCATGGAGAGAGTTAATGCCACAGTGGCAGGAGCATTCTGGATGGTAACCAGAGAGGGCTTTGAGCGAGCACAGCAATGGCAACAGAACTGGGCACATAAGATTAAACCGGAAGACCCGTGGGTTTACGGCCGTGACTGGTATGTAGATGCCAATAACTATAAGATTGGTTTGAGGACCTACGATCCTTACGACTACATGATTAAAGAGTGGACCCCTACACAGACACACAATCTTTCCATCAATGGTAAGAGCGGAACAACCGACTATAACATTGGTGTCGGTTATCTCGATCAGTCGGGTATCATCAAGCCCTCCAAGATAGATGACTTCCGTCGTTTCAACGGCTCCTTAAGGGTAGGTACCGATGTTAATAAGTGGTTGCGTGTTTATGCCGGGGCCATGTACTCGAAGAGGGTAAAGAGGTATGCGTATGCAACCAGCTCCACTACAGCCGACCCGTGGCTCTATATCTACCGCTGGGGGCCGCAATATCCTCTTACAACCGAGGACGGTTATCCTTTGAGAGGCCCTGTTTATGAGATGGAGTTTGCCAATACCGCCAGTCAGGAGACCAACTATGCAAGTCTTAACGGAGGTATCATCTTGTCTCCAGTTAAGGATCTCAAGGTTACCCTGGATTACACACATGCAAATCAGGAGTATATTAACCTGAGGCCGGGTACCAGTTTTACCGCTGGTAATACCTGGACTGCCGCGCTTCCAAAGTTTGACGACAACGGCAACCGTATCTATGTTAACGATGCGGGACAGGTAGTCCCATCCACCACCCCCGGAGCTATGGCTGCCTTCAGGCTCAACAATGAAAACTATACTTCACCCGGAGCCAATCCCGATCATATTTACCGTATATCCCAGAATAACCAGTGGAACACCATCAACCTTAAAGCTGCGTACGATTTGAATATCAATGATACTCATATGATGAACTTTTTGGTAGGTATGAACAGTGTTGATTATCAGTGGGCCAGCAACTGGTCTCAGACTACCCAGCTTATTGATATCACCAATCCGCAATTCAATCTTGCCACCGGCACCCAGACCACAGGCGGGGGCGCCAACTGGGAGTCGCAACTTGGATTCTTTGGGCGTGTTAACTACAACTATAAAGACAGATACCTTCTTGAGGCCAATTTAAGGTACGATGGTACCTCGAAATTCCCGGGAGAACTTAAATGGCGCTGGTTCCCTTCATTCTCTGCCGGATGGCGTATCAATGAAGAGAGCTGGATGGATTGGTCTAAGCCGGTAGTAAATACCCTTAAGCTTCGTGCCTCTTGGGGTACCATCGGAGACCAGTCTGTTTCCAATGCGCTTTACATACCAACTATGGGCGGATCTCAAAGTACATATATAATAGGTACCTCCAGACTTTATCAGTTTGGCACACCGGCTGCTGTATCAGCCGAGATAACCTGGCAGGATATCACCACGCTTAATCTTGGGCTTGACGGAAGGTTCTTCAAGAGTGCCCTTGGTTTAACCTTTGAATGGTTCACCAGAGATACCGAGAATATGCTTGTACCACAGGAGGGTCTTCCTACCACATACGGAACAGGAGCGCCACAGGGTAACTTTGGATCACTTCGGACAAACGGAATTGAGGTACAGGTTGACTACAACAAACGCTTCAAGAACGGCCTTGGTATCAACATCGTTGCCACCTATGCCGATGCAATCACCACCATCACCAAGTATGGCTCGACGCAGAGCATCGATTCGTGGTATGTTGGCAAGAGATACGGTGAGATCTGGGGTTATGAGACCGACAGGTTGTATCAGTGGAGCGATTTTGAGACAGACGGTTCAGGTAATCTTATATTAGTTACCTCATCAGACGGTTTCCAGGTATTTAAGCTAAAAGATCCAAACGGAGCCACGCAGGGGCGTTTGCAATCGGGCAACTTCCGTTTTGGTCCCGGTGATGTTAAGTTCAAGGATCTTAACGGAGACGGTGTTATTAACCCAGGTAACAGACTAAAGGTAAATCCTGACGGGAATCCCGATTACGGCGACCTTAAGGTTATCGGTAACTCGACACCACGCCACGAGTACAGTTTACGCCTTGGAGCCGACTACAAAGGATTTGACTTCTCTGTATTCATTCAGGGTATAGGTAAGCGCGAGATCTGGGGCGACGGCTTCCAGGCGATAGCGGGATACAACTCCTCTAACGGAGCAATGCCACAGGCCATGGCCGGCAACTTCTGGAGAGAGGACAGGACCGATGCTTTCTATCCAAGACCATACAATCAGAATGGCAGCAGCACCACCCTTAACATGCAGGTACAGTCACAGTATCTTCTTAACATGGCCTATATGAGGATCAAGAATATCACACTCGGCTACTCGATACCGTCAAAAATTGTTAACAAGGTAAATATTAAGCGTCTGAGGGTTTATGCCGCTCTTGAAAACTTCTTCACATTTGATCATCTTGGCACTCTTCCAATAGATGCGGAGGAGATAAGCGGATACTCAATGTGGAACACCTCTAACTACAACCTGGGGCGTACAGGAACTGGAGTTCCTACCTTCAAGAGTGCGTCGGTTGGTTTACAGATTAACTTCTAAAATGAATGATTATGAAAAGGATAAAAATAATACTATTAGCTGTAGTCACAATCGTTCTTGCGGGTTGTAGCGATTTTCTTGAGAGGCCATCGTTGACAACCATGAATGACGGCAACTTCTGGACAAACGAAAGTAATCTGAGGTTGTTTGCAAACGGCTTTTACAACAACTATTTCAACGGATATAACTCCGGTTGGGGTGTTGATTACGCACCACTAAGAGGTTATAACTTCTCAGATGATTTTACTTCCACAGGTAAGCAGGCGGGTTTTGAGACACAGGCCCCTGCATCCAGAGCTTCTACCAGTGAGGCGGCTGCGTGGTTAACCACCTATGCCGGTCCAACATGGTGTTTTGCCTGGGTAAGGAAGTCGAACCTGTTTCTGGAGAGGATTAATGCCATGAAGGATAAAAACATTAACGCAGAGGCATATAATCACTGGAGTGCTGTAGCCCGTTTCTTCAGGGGTTATGAGTACAGCCGTCTGGTTAGCGTGTTCGGGGATATACAGTACTATGACAGAGTCATAGGCGACTCTGAGGTAGACGAGCTATATAAAGACAGGGACAGCAGGGAGTTTGTTATGGACAAGGTTTATGATGACTTTGTATATGTTCTTGCAAACATGAGGCTTGTTGACGGAAATGTGCAGTACCTTAACAGATACATTGCAGCAGGTTTTATCTCGAGGTTTATGCTGTTCGAAGGCACATGGCAGAAGTATCATAAGAATAACAACACTCTTGCTACCAAGTATTTGCAGTTGGCAGTTACTGCTGCAAACATAGTTATGCAATCGAACCGTTACTCATTCACCAGTGACTTCCGCTCTCTGTTTGGCTCACAAAGTCTTGCAGCAAATGCAGAGGTAATAATGTTCAGGCGTTATGATGATGCTTTGGCTATTCGTCACCATATTGCATCATATTCCAATGCAACAGAGAGCCAGCCATCTTCCGCTAACTTATGGCTTATTAAATCGTTTATCTGCAGTGACGGCAAACCATATCAGCAATCCACCGTTCAGAATGCAACTGTTCTTGACATACCGAACCTTATCAAGACCAGAGACCCTCGATTTGAGGCAACATTTGTTGATAAACCTTTGCAGGAGGCCGCTACCCTGCTTTATGCCACCAAATTCATTGACCGTGTTGGTCCAACCTACAAAGGAGGATCCTATCCTGCAATGTACGGCTCCAATACAAATACCAACGATGCACCGGTTATGCGTCTTGGAGAGGTTGTACTCAACTGGATTGAGGCAAAAGCCGAGCTTGCTACAATTGGAGGAGCTGCTGTAACCCAGACAGATATTAATGCATCAATCAACGCCATCCGTAACCGTCCGCTTGATGCGACAGCTATAGGTAAAGGCATAGTTAAAACAGCACCTTTACAGCTTGCCAGTTTGCCAAATGATCCGGATCGCGACCCTGATGTGCCTGCACTTATCTGGGAGATACGCCGTGAGCGCCGTATGGAGTTTGTGTTTGAACACACAAGACTAATGGATATCAAACGCTGGAAGAAGATCAACTATATGAACGCTGCAACTAATCCCGATCTTCTTGTTGGTCCGTGGGTAAACTTCCCTGTTGAGTTCCCTCAGTGGCTGGTTGCCTCTAAGGTTAATATTCTTAAGGTAAGAAAAGCCGATGGCACAGTTGTGACATATAACGGTACCAATGCTGCCGACATGGTAGGTTACTATATGCCTGTTAATGTAGCAAACAGAGATCCGTTCACAGACAGAGTGTATCTTGCTCCTGTAGGAAACCAGCAGATAAGCCAGTATATCGACAAAGGATATACACTTACCCAGACACCGGGCTGGAACTAATACTTCCAGTTTATTATTATTGACGGGCTGCATTGAAAAATGCGGCTCGTTTTTTTATAAAATTATTTAAATTGGTGCTTAATCTGTGAAAAATAAAAACATATATGAATTTGATTAATTATAATTTGTTATAGGTAGGTTTCGTAATGTAATGAAAAAACTTCAGGATTGTTTGGAACCCTTTATGTTTAAAAATAATTCAGGGTTATAAATTAGAGAATGGAAGGTTTTTTTTGTAAAAAAAACGATTTAACTATGAAATAATGAAATTAAGTTTTATTTTTACAAATTGAAAATCTTACAGTATAGTTAAAGTATATGAGTATTTAACTGCCCTGAAATAAGAATTAGTTATTAATTGATATTTATTTTTAATTATAACTTATAATTTTTTACTATTCACTACTATTAACATTTAATCGTTAACCTAAAAAATTGAATTTATGTATGTTTCACACAAACTAACCGCACGGTGTATGCGATTTGCACTGTCGGTATTTGCCCTGGTTCTGTTTAGCGGAACTTTGTTTGCTTAGAACATAAGGGTTACCGGTAAGGTTACCGACAGAACAAATCTGCCAGCTATTGGCGTGTCGGTAATGATTGAGGGTACTAGAACCGGCGTAGCTACTGAGCTGGACGGATCTTTTGCCATCGATGCACCCGGAAACGCTGTTCTGGTATTCTCTGCAATAGGAATGCAAACTCAAAGAATCCCGGTAAACAACAGATCTGTAATCAACATTGTTATGGAGGAGGATGCTCTCATTCTCCAGGATGTTGTTGTAACAGCTTTGGGAATCAAGAGAGAGAGAAAGGCACTTGGTTATGCCGTTCAGGATCTTCAGAGTGACGAAATCCTTAAGAACAAGCAGACCAATGTTATTAACTCTTTGGCCGGTAAGGTTGCAGGTGTTAACATCACTCAGTCGAGTGGTGCTGCAGGAGCCGGTGCAACCATTATCGTAAGAGGAGGAAACTCTGCCAGTGAAACCCGTGACAACCAACCTCTGTTTGTTGTTGACGGTGTTATTTACGACAATGCAACACCTACTATGGGTGGATCGGGTACTGACGGTGTTACCAAGAATGCCACATCATTCAGTAACCGTGTAATGGACATCAACCCCGAGGACATTGAAAATATATCTATTCTTAAAGGAGCTGCTGCAGCTGCCTTGTACGGTTCGCGTGCTGCCGACGGGGTTGTTCTGATAACAACCAAACGCGGAAGCGAGGGAACTGTAAAGATAAACTTCAACTCCAAATACTCATATTCCTGGGTAGGCAAAATGCCTGAAATTCAAGGCACATATGGAAGAGGTATTTACAACCAGGCGGGTGTTTTCAGTGACTTTACAACACAGTCGTGGGGTAACCAGATTACCGGAACAGTATATGACAATGTTGGAACCTTCTTCCAGGGAGGCAGCGTTTATGATAACAGTATAAGCGTAAGCGGTGGTTCAAAAAATGGTACATTCTATCTCTCTGCTTCAAGTTTCGAGCAGACAGGTGTGGTTCCAAATTCAAGCTATGGTAAAACCACTTTCCGTTTTAACGGAGAGCAGAAGTACGGCATATTTACATTTGGTGCAAATGCTGCCTACACAATGTCCAACACTGCAAAAACTCTTACCGCAGCAGGTCTGTACAATGGTGGTGGTACAGGTGCAATGACAGCACTTTACGGATGGTCAAGAAGTGACGATGTTAAGCAATATCTTAATCCTGACGGAACAAAATACAGAATTTTTGAAGGACTACAGGAGCTTGAGTCAGATGTGGAAAATCCATACTGGATTATAAACAAAAACATTCTTACTGACGGACTTAATCGTTTCACAGGAGGAATAAATGTTACAGCCGACATTACAGACTGGTTCAACATCCTTTACCGTGCAGGATATGACAATTATCAAAGCAAAGCATTCACTTATATAGCACCAGGAGGGGCTGTAAGAGAGATATATCAAAGTGGACGACTCAGCAAAGGAAACACTGCTTATGAGTACCTTACATCTAATTTGATGCTGAACTTCCAAAAGAAGATAAGTGATTTTGACTTAAGTTTACTTTTAGGACATACTACAGAGGCAACTCAAAGAATAAATATGACTAACTGGGGTTATAATTTCCAGACACCGGGAACGATAAGCTTCGCAAATATTATTGATGAGAATAAATTCTTTACCGAACGCACTGTAAGAAAGCGTATGATTGGTGTATTTGGAGAGTTCCGTGCTTCATACAAAAACATCGCTTACCTTACAGTAACAGGACGGAACGACTGGTCATCTGCTCTTCCAAAAGATAGCCGTTCGTATTTCTATCCATCAGTATCCGGTAGCTTCGTATTCACAGAGCTGCTTCCAAAGAACAATATTCTCTCATTTGGTAAAATAAGAGGTTCATGGGCAGAGGTTGGTAAAGATGCAGATGCATATGCAACTAATAACTACCTTTGGGCACCTAAAACTGTAAGCGGCAACTTTATCGGTACTGGGAACAGCTGGACCGGCGGTAGCCCTTATCTGGTTCCGGAAATACAAACATCCTACGAATTAGGTACAGAACTAAGATTCTTCAACGGACGATTAGGACTGGATTATACATACTACAAGACACGCACAGACAACCAGCTTGCAAGCCCTCGTCTTGCACAATCAACAGGTTACATATTCCTGACCCTTAACAGCGGCTCCGTTCACAACGAAGGAATGGAATTATCTATCAATGCAATTCCTATTGAGACAAAAGATTTCACATGGGATGTAACTCTTAACCTGTCGGGAAACAGAGGTACACTTGGTGATTTTCTTGCCGGTGTTGGTCTGTTCTATGTTACAGATGTGCAGATTGGTGGTGTTAAAGCTGCCTCTATACCAAACGGCGGACATTTTCTAGGTCTTACAGGTGACTACTGGATAAGAGAGAAAGATACTGAAGGGAACGAAATTAAAAATGGAAGATATGTTATTGATCCTGCAACTGGTCTTTATACATCAACAAAGGTAACTACTAATGTTGTTGGTAACCGTGAGCCGGTAATGATTGGTGGTTTGAACAACAGCTTCAGGTATAAGAATCTTAATTTCTCATTCTTACTAGATCTTAGATTAGGTGGTGATATTTATGACGGAACATCATATTATACAACACTAAGAGGTCTTAACCCGATGACTCTTGACAGAAACTCAATCACAGTTTCGGGAGTGTCATCTGTTGACGGTCAACCACTGTCTTATACCTATGAAAGAGGTCAGATGTACAATATTGGCGGAGTGAACAGATCGGGTGAATATATGATACAACAGTACTGGGCAGGTTATGCAGAGAATGCACATAACTTTATCACCAGTACTAATTGGCTGAGACTTCGTTCGGTGTCTCTCTCCTATGACTTTACCCCAATGCTTAAAGGCAATAAGTTTATTAAAGGATTATCGGCATCAGTTGCCGGATATAACCTATTCCTGCTGACAAACTATAAGGGAATGGACCCTGAGGTAAGTGTGTCGGGCTCGGGAACCGGCGGTTCCGGCTCAATGGGTATTGATTATAACGGTATTCCTGCTACAAGAAATGTTACTTTCGGTCTTAACTTCACATTTTAACTAAAGGATTAAACAACATTTTATTATGAAAAAGATATTAAACATTATAATAAGTCTGCTGCTTATCTTTAGCATGAGTTCATGCAATAAGTGGCTGGATGTAAATGTGGATCCTGATAATCCTACTGACCTGAGTGCAACACCGGAGGTGAGATTACCATGGATGCAACATTACTACGCGTATGCTCTGGGTACAGCAAATATGAGGGCCAGCACAATTGCAGGACTTCTTACCCAAACATCAACGACAACTGCAAACGGCCTTCTGGCTGCATGGAACCCGGCCCAGGCCAGCGGAACCACTATCTATCAGAACTGGTTCCTTGGAGCAGGTGTTAATATTAAGCCAATGATGGACAGAGCTGCAGAAACAGGTGCATATCACTACATAGGTGCCGGATATGCAATGAGAGCACTGGGTTTTCTATTAATGCTGGACATTTACGGAGAGATGCCTTATACAGAGGCGATGGGTGCCAAGTATAACCCTGTTTATGATCAGGGTGATGTTATCTATGAAGGAGCGTTGGCTGAGTTGGAACTGGCAATCCAGAATTTCCAGAAGACACAGGAGCCGGGAGCAGTTCCGCTTTCTGCCGGAGATACATGGAATAACGGTGATGTAAACAAGTGGATTAAGCTTTGCTATGGTGTAAAGGCACGATACCTGAATATGATCTCAAAAAAGAGCACATATAACCCTCAGGCCGTTCTGGATGCACTGGCAAATGCTCCTCAGTCTATTGCTGATGCTACCATTATGAAGCGTTACAATGTTGAGGGAGATGCCACAAATTTTACAGTAGCAGACCCTTACCAAACTAATAACACCTGGAATGCGGTTGGTTATGGAGTTGGACAAAGAGCAACCAGATGGTACGCAAATATGCTTAAAAACAGCTTCACCGGTGGCTCGGGTGTTATAGACCCTCGTATGCCTAAATTGTTACCTGCAATGATGACTAATATTGTACTGAATACAGGGGGTGATATTATTAGCTATGCATGGACAAGAGATGTAGGAGTGGATATGCTGTACTCTGATATTCGCCAGAACGGTGGGCCTATGAATGCCTCTTACGCATCAAGCAATGTAAACATTAATTACACAATAGCCGATGCAACTGAGAGGGCCAACTTTATTGCAGGTCTTGGCACCAAACCTTATACTGTAAATGGCAATGTTGTAACCGTAACATACAGAAGGGGTTCCTTCTATATTAACAGTACCAACTACAAGAGGGCAGGAGACACTGTCTATGTGAATATGAGGGCAAACAGTCTTTCTACTTCGGGAAGGGCAGCTAATGACATGTACTACTATCCGGTAGCAACATCAAATGCAGTTGCCGGTACAGGAACATTCTTTGCAAGACCAGACTCCGACTTCGAGATTCTTACATATGAGGAGATGTGCTTTATTAAAGCTGAAGTTCATTTGAGAATGGGACAGAGCGGACCTGCTCACACTGCATATCTTGCTGGTATAAATGCCAGCTTCAACAGGATGCAGGCAAAACTTCAGGAGTGGCAGGCAACAGGCACATCAAATCCCGATCAGATGCCTATGAGTCAGTCTGATATAACTGCCTATCTGGCAAGTGCAGCTGTTGCTCAGAATGCAGCCCAGCTTACTATGGCACACATTATGAAGGAGAAACTCATTGCTATGGGATTCAGCTACCTTACCTGGAACGATATGCGCCGTTTTAACTACAGTGCAGGTAATATTGGCACATTTGGTGTTGTTTACAAGGATTACAAACGGCCTTACGAATTTACAGCAACAAATAAATTCCCCGGAACCTCGCCAAATGACCTTAATTACTGGTTCCGCAGATTCAACCACAGCCCTCATGAGAGTAACTACAATAATGAGCAGTTGATGGCCTCCAATCCATTAGCTATGCAGGATGCCATATATAGTGATCCTGTTTGGTGGGATAAACCA
>CAZPFI010000048.1:0-14011 GCA_964585795.1 uncultured Muribaculaceae bacterium
CTGCTACTGTTGGTATTGGACTTTCGTAGATGTTTTCTACATAACCCTCTACATCTCCACGTAAATCAGTTGGCAAATTAACAAATTCCCATTTTGGAGTAAAACCGCCCTCATTGTTCATTGTGAATGGGTTGTAGTCTTGATCTTCGTTAGGGATAATGTTGTCACTACTTTTTACATACAAAGGTAGTAATTCTTGCCGTACCTTAAAAGCAAAGTCTTTTACATTAACCTTCTCACCTTCAAAGAAAAGCATGTCTCGTATCAAGTCTTTCTCCACCTGCTTCACATCACCTCGATTTGTAGCATCAAGAATATACTGCTTTGATACAGTTGTTTTACCCTCTCCGGCAGGTGTGGGGGAGATTGCGGAGACCAGAATTAGTTTACCAAATTTGGACCTGTCAATATACTTCAACGGCAATTTTGCCTTGTATTTTCCATAGAGTTCCAGGTCGTCCGGATTGATATTAAGCTTTTTAGCAACTTCTGTTATGGGTTGCTTATTAATTGTTCTTGCAATTTCCAAATCTGTCATTTTTGTAGCATTTAATGGTAAAACAGTTAGTTATTATAATAAAACAAATATAACCAGATAATGTTTTTGTAGTAAAGTAATAAATTATCTAACTTCGCACTTCCGAAAAACTACTTTAAAAATACTTAAAACAATTTAACTATGGCACAACTAGAGATTGAAGGCAGGGTCTTTGATGTGGATGGAGATGGGTTTTTAACCAATCCAGGTGAGTGGAACAGAGAGGTTGCTGCAATGATTGCCCGTTATGACGGAATTGATGAGATGTCAGAAAATCACTGGGCAGTTGTTAATATTATCAGGGAGAATTTCGAGCAACACGGCAATGCTCCAATGATAAGAAAAATTTGTCAGGAGACAGGATTAAAATTGCGGGAAATCTACGACCTGTTTCCTTTAGGTCCTGCCAGGGGTGCATGCCGGGTTGCCGGATTGCCTAAGCCCGACGGGTGCGTATAGTTCCAACAAATTTTAAACTATGGTTTGGCATTGTATTGTTGCAGTTGCAGCAGCCCTAATCTGTTTTACTGTTTTTGGTGTGAAGTTGCTTTATCTGCTGAAGCTTGGAATGCCAAATGAACTTTCGCAGGAGAGCGGCAGTGTAAAGAAGGGTATCATCTACTCATTTACCGGGGCCATGTCTCCAAAAGCCAAAGAGTCGGCATACCTTCATCTTCCCACCTATACAGCAGGTATATTGTATCATGTTGGCACTTTTCTCTCCATTGGCCTGTTTGTACTTCTTGTAATTACAGGTTTCAATCTCACTTTTCACCGCTGGATAATCTGGTTTATTGCAGCGTTTCTTGCAATATCCTCCTTGTCGGGAATATCTATTCTCATGAAAAGAGTTATATCGAGTAATCTGCGTTATATGTCTTATGCAGATGACTATATTTCAAATATTCTTACAACGGCTGTTCAGGTTGTTTCCATTTTTGTGCTCATCCAAGGCGGCCCGTCAGTTACCTTTTCACTTCTGTTTGCACTTCTCTTTTTATGGATGCCATTTGGAAAGACAAAGCACGCTCTCTATTTCTTTTTTGCAAGAATTCATCTTGGTTTCTTCTATGGAAGAAGAGGAAGCTGGCCAATCACTAAACCAGATTAAAAATGAAGACCATTTACAAAGATATAGAGCCACTCGATCTGCTTAAAAACATAGAAGACAGTAAGCTGATTACAAATCTAAACGCCTGTGTAAGATGCGGACTTTGTGCAGAGAGCTGTATGTTCTTTAAAGCATACAAAAACCCGGAGTATATACCCGGTGCAAAAGCCGATCTTGTATCCTCAATTTACCGGCGATACTATACATTTACCGGAAAGCTTGCTCCGCGGCTATTCAATGCAAAGGAGCTTAACGAAGAGAGTGCCGTTAAAATGGTTGATTTGCTTTTTGGCTCATGTACAATGTGCGGAAGATGCGTCAAACACTGCTCAATAGGAGTTGATATTCCTTATATTGTGAGAAAGGGCCGGGAGATGCTGGCTTTAATGAACAAAGTGCCTGAAACATTGCAATCGACAGTTGACTCTGCTTTAAACACCGGAAACAACATGGCAATTCCAACCGAAGAGTTTGTGGATACAATAAAGTGGATGGAAGAGGAGCTTATTGATGAGATGCAGGACACAGAGGCAAGAATTCCACTTGATGAATTTGACAAAGAGGTCTTTTACACACTCAATCCCAGAGAGCCCAAGTTCTTTCCCCTGTCAATAAGTGCAATAGCTAAAGTCTTTTATGCGGCACGCGAGAGTTGGACAATCTCTTCTAAGTATTATGATGTAACTAATTACGGGTTTTTCAACGGGAATAAAAAGGAGGCAGCAATTATAGCCAGGTACCTTTTTGACGAGATTCACAGGTTGAGAGGGAAGCGGTTGATACTTGGTGAGTGCGGTCACGGGGCACGGGCAAGCAGATGGGAGGGGCCGGGATACCTTCAACAGAGATATGACTTCGAAACTATAACTGTTGTTGAGCTTATTGCTTCTTACATCAGAGATGGTCGAATTAAACTAAACAAAGAGCTTAACAACCAAAAGGTGACAATACACGATCCCTGCAATCTGGTAAGAAACGGGGGGCTTTATAAGGAGATAAGATTTGTAGTAAATAATTCGGTTTCAGATTTAAATGAGATGGACCCGTATGGAGAGGATAATTTCTGTTGTGGAGGCGGAGGGGGGAACCTAGCGATGAGTGAGTATAACGAAAGAAGGTTGGCAATTGGTGCAATAAAAGCTGAGCAGATTACCAAAAGCGGAGCAAAGGTGGTAATCACTCCGTGTCACAACTGTGTTGACCAACTGCTGCAACTCAACCATACCTACAAACTTGGAGTGAAAATTGTGACAATCGCCGAGATTGTTGCTGATGCTATTGTTTTGTAAATCTTTAAAACTTAATAAAATGGCTAAACTTATTTATCTGGACAACTCTGCTACAAGTTTTCCAAAGCCCCAGGAGGTGTACTCTTTTATGGATACCTTTTTCAGGAACAAGGGTGTTAGTCCGGGAAGGTCTGGTTTTGATGCTGCTCTTGAAGCAGAAGAGATAGTAAACAACACCCGAAAAATGCTTACAAAACTTTTTAACGGAGGTGAAGATCACAATCGTTTGACATTCAGTTATAATGCAACAGACTCTTTAAACCTTATCATAAACGGTCTTGTACAAAAAGGCGATCATGTTGTTACCACAATGCTGGAACACAACTCTGTGTTACGCCCGCTTTATGTCCTGGAACAGGCAGGAGAGATTGAGGTAACATATGTATCATTTGACGATGAGGGGTATGTAAATCCCAATGACATAAAAAATGCAATTAAGGATAATACAAGGTTTGTAATTGTTACTCACTGTTCAAATGTACTGGGGACATTTCAACCTCTGACAGCCATCGGTAAAATTTGCAAAGAGAAAGGTGTGTTGTTTGTTGTGGATGGCAGTCAGGGTGCCGGCTCTGTTGATCTCGACATGCAGGAGTCCAATATTGATGTTTACTGCTTTACCGGGCATAAATGTCTTATGGGACCAACAGGCATCGGTGGTTCTTATGTGAGGGAGGGTGTGCATATCAATCACACCAGAGCAGGAGGTACGGGAGTGAGGTCGGCATACCGCGCCCACCTTGAGGAGTATCCGTACAGACTGGAATACGGAACCCTTAATTTACTGGGAGTTGCCGGATTATATGCAGGTGTTAAATGGATTACATCACAGGGTATAATGAATATTCACAACAGGGAGATGGATCTTTGGGAATACCTGTGCAAAGAGATTAAGGGAATAAAGGGTGTTACTACATATTGTGCTAACGGAAGAGAGAATAAAAATCCTGTACTTACATTCAATATTAACGGATTTGAGGCAGGAGATGTGGGTACAATGCTAGATGTTGATTACAACATTGCTGTAAGAACAGGTCTTCAGTGCGCTCCGCTGGTTCACCAAAGAATAGGAACCCTTGATATGCACGGGACTGTAAGAATGAGTATTGGTGCTTTTACAACACACCAGGAGGTTGAACTTGCAATTGAAGCAATTAAAGAGATATCTTCAATACGGAATTAAAGATATTACTATCTTTGTAATATTACCTTTAATCTCCTTGTTATGAACATTGCAATTGTTGGTGTAGGATATGTTGGTCTTGTAACCGGCGCATGCTTTGCAGAAATGGGTCTGAATGTCATATGTATAGACATAGATACTAACAGGATTGAAAATCTCAAAAAAGGCATAATGCCAATCTATGAGCCGGGTATTAAGGAGTTGGTAGATAAAAATGTGTCTGA
Organism: uncultured Muribaculaceae bacterium; assembly: GCA_964585795.1. Taxonomy (GTDB): domain Bacteria; phylum Bacteroidota; class Bacteroidia; order Bacteroidales; family UBA932; genus Bact-08. Next base: position 4,346 of record CAZPFI010000048.1, read on the forward strand.
AGGCCGGCTCTCTTTTCACACAAAACTTGAAGATGTTGTTGACAGTGTATCTGTTGTTTTTAGTGCAGTGGGGACTCCCCCTGATGAGGATGGCAGTGCCGATCTCAAATATGTGCTGGATGTGGCTGCCACAATCGGTAAAAGCATGAATAACTATATTCTGGTTGTAACTAAAAGCACCGTACCTGTAGGAACGGCAGATAAGGTTAAAGGAGTCATCGCAGGAGAACTTCAAAAGAGAGGGGTTAAAATAGATTTTGATGTTGCCTCAAATCCAGAGTTTCTAAAAGAAGGGGCTGCTATTAAAGACTTTATGTCTCCCGACAGAGTGGTTGTAGGAGTTGAAAGTGAAAGGGCAGCACATCTTATGGAGAAACTATACAAACCCTTCGTTTTAAATGGGTTTCCAATTATATTCATGGACATTCCCTCTGCTGAGATGACAAAGTATGCTGCCAATGCAATGCTTGCAACCAGAATAAGTTTTATGAATGAGATTGCTGCATTGTGTGAAAAGACAGGGGCAAATGTAGATTCTGTAAGAAGAGGCATCGGAAGCGATAAGAGAATTGGACCCGGGTTCTTGTACGCAGGTGCAGGATACGGAGGTTCTTGTTTTCCAAAAGATGTTAATGCCCTTATTAATACAGGAAAAGAGCACGGAATAAACCTTAAGATTGTCAAAGCTGTTGAAGAGGTAAACAGCAAACAAAAAGCAGTGGTATTTAACAAGTTGGATGAAGCACTTAAAGGGCAGCTTAAAGGTAAGGTGATTGCCGTTTGGGGCGTATCGTTTAAACCGGATACCGATGATATCAGGGAGTCATCTTCGTTAGTGGTAATTGAAAGATTATTGGAGAGGGGCGCATCTGTTGCACTTTTCGATCCGGTTGCTATGGGTGAAGCAGAAAAGAGACTTGGAGACCGCGTAATATACTGTAAAAACATTTATGATTCGGTGGCCGGAGCCGATGCTGTTGCCCTTATGACAGAGTGGAAGCAGTTCAGACTACCTAACTGGGTTAAAGCAAAATCCTTAATGAGAGGAAATGTGGTAGTGGACGGCAGAAATATTTATGATGCAGAAGAGCTGAAAAGGGAGGGATTTGACTATTATTCGATAGGAAAAATACATTGAAAATGAAAAGAATATTGGTTACAGGCGGTGCCGGTTTTATTGGCTCTCACCTATGTACCAGACTTGTCAGTGAAGGTAACGATGTTATTTGTCTTGATAATTTCTTCACCGGTACAAAAAGAAACATTGCTCATCTTGCAGGCCATCCCGGATTTGAACTTGTAAGACATGATGTAATTCATCCATTTCATGCCGAGGTAGATGAGATATACAATCTTGCGTGTCCTGCCTCTCCGGTCCACTACCAGTATAATGCTATTAAAACAATTAAGACCTCGGTTATGGGGGCCATCAATATGCTGGGTCTTGCAAAAAGAGTTAACGCAAAAATACTTCAGGCATCAACCAGTGAAGTTTATGGCGATCCGGTAGTCCATCCTCAGAGTGAATCATACTGGGGCAATGTTAATCCCATTGGCATAAGATCGTGTTATGATGAGGGTAAACGATGTGCAGAGGCACTTTTTATGGATTATCACAGACAAAACAAAATAAAAATAAAAATTGTACGCATCTTCAACACATATGGGCCGAACATGCACCCCAACGATGGCAGGGTAATTTCAAACTTTATTATCCAAGCAATTAATAATAAGGATATTACCCTTTATGGAGATGGAAGCCAAACCAGAAGTTTTCAGTATGTTGACGATCTTGTTGAGGGTCTGATATTAATGATGAACACTCCCGATAAAATAATTGGGCCTGTAAATGTTGGCAATCCTGCCGAGTACTCTATTGCAGATTTAGCTAAAAAAATTATATCTTTGACCTCCTCTGCATCAAAGTTTACCTATAAGGATCTGCCATTGGATGATCCTAAGCAGAGACAGCCGGATATTTCATACGCAACAAAACTTCTTGGCTGGAGCCCTAAAATTGATTTAGAAGAGGGATTGATTAAGACCATTTCCTACTTTAGAAACCTGGAAGCGTAACGATATGGAGATAAACAATTCGGATTACACCATTCTCATAGTTGATGATGTTGATGCCAATGTGCTTCTTCTTAAGCTTCTTATATCAAAAGCCGGCTATAAGACTCTCACCGCATACAATGGAAAGGACGCTCTTGATATTATTATGGAGCAGAATCCCGATCTTGTGCTACTAGACATTATGATGCCGGTAATGGATGGACATGAAGTAGCTAAAAGACTTAAGGAGATACCCGAAAAATCGGAATTACCAATAATATTTTTATCTGCACTTAACTCAACGGAAGATATTGTTCACGGTTTTAAACTTGGAGCTGCTGATTATGTTTCAAAGCCATTCAACAAGGACGAACTTCTCACCCGTATAAACCACCAGGTATCACTAATTGCTGCCAAAAGAACCATTTCTAAGCAGACCGAAGAGCTAAAACGCACCATTCTGGGAAGAGATAAGCTATACTCTGTTATAGCACACGATTTGAGGTCGCCGGTTGCATCTATCCGAATGGTGATGGAGGTGTTGATTAACGGGATTCCAAAAGAGAGTATTGACCCTGATATGTACGATTTGCTGGTAATGGCAAACCGGTTAACCGATGACAGCTTCACTCTTCTTGACAATCTGCTAAAATGGACAAAAAGCCAGACAGGCAGGTTAAACACTGTATATCAGGATGATGTAGACCTTATGAATGTTATAAACGGAGTAGTAGAGGTATCAAGAGGAGTTGCAAAACTCAAAAACATAACAATCAACCTTACAGGATCTACCGACAGAATGGCAAGAATTGACATTGATATGGCAAAAACAGCCCTGAGAAACCTAATAAGCAATGCGGTTAAATTCAGTTTTGACGGATCGGTGGTAGATGTGAAGGTAATTGAAGAGCCGGGCAGAGTGATAGTAGAGGTTAAGGATTCCGGCGCGGGTATTAGCAAAGAGAAGCAGGCCCTGCTTTTTAATGCAGACACCCATTTCACCAGCTTTGGAACAGGAAATGAAGAGGGGTCGGGGCTTGGGTTGTTGTTATGTAATGAATTTGTCAAGAGAAACGGAGGTACTCTTTGGTTCTCATCAAAAGAAGGTGTCGGATCTACATTCTGCTTTGATATTCCAGCCGTGAAAAAATAGGAAAGTGATCACTTAAATCGCATTTCACTCTGTAGTATTCAACGGAGCGGAAAAATGCGGAATGCAAAATATAGTCTATTCTCACAAGACCCATAGTGTTTGAGTATGTACCGCCCAAACCTCTGCCGCTCTCTATAAATCCATCGGTGAGATTGTTCCCCATAATTGTCTTGTAAACATAGCTTTGAGGTGTGTCATTAAAATCGCCGCAAACAATAACGGGAAATTGGGAAGTGTCTGATAGATCCCTCACATATCTTGCCTGCCGGGCTCTCATAATAAAGTTCCTGCCGGCAACATCAATTACCTGTGACACCCTCCGGCGGTTTGCAGTAGAAAAGCTGGTTGTCTGAAGATGATTATTAATTACTCTTATGGTATCTGTTTTTATTACAATGTCGGCCCATAATACTCCGTTGTTGGTCTCTTCGAATTTCACTTTTTGACTGTTTATAATTGGGTATCTGCTGAATATTGCCATACCTATCTCCTTTGAATCGGTAAGACGGATTGATGAGTATGGGAGAAAATCGAATTCCCGCACAATCTCATCAATGTTGAACATTGGATGTGCCTGAAATTCTTGAAGCGCCAGAATGTCAACTCCTTTGGAAGCCATTAAGCGGGCAATGGCAGGCACATTGGTACCCTGGTTATATGAAAAATAGTTTACATTGTAAGAAGCAATCATTAAAGATTTTCCGGAGTGTTCTGTCTTGGAAGAGGAGCCAAAACCAAAAACAGAAAGCAGGAAACTGTAAGAGAAGAGAAGTGCTGTAACCGGAATCAGGGCAAAAGAACTTTTTTTAAAGAGCCAGAACAGAAGAATGGATAAATTGAAAAAGAAGATGAGAGGGTTTAAGAGGGTAGTAAAGTGTATCCATAATATATCTTCGGGTGCAGTTTTATGTGCTGAAGAAGCCAGAAAGGCAAGGACTAAAAAACCTGCACTTATCAGCAGCATTATGCTTTTAAAATAGAGCTTAACAGCTTTTACACCCATTTGTTTTTCTAATACCTTGGTTAAACCATCGTTTAAACAAAGTTAAGAACATATTTAATACAAAAATTATGGTTAACTGTAACTTTAATAAAATTGTGCATATGGTTATTAACAAGTCGTTACTTTTTCCTATATTTACAGCGTTCAACTCAACTTAACTTAACTTAAGAAAGTGTGAAAAAGAAAGCATTGATAGTGGACGACAAAACCACGATTGCAAAGGTTATACAGGTATATATCTCTGAAATTTTTGAATGCATCTATTTTGAAGACCCCATAAAAGCAATTGCGTGGTTGCAGGAGGGTAATCTGCCCGATCTTATAATTTCGGATATTAACATGCCCAATATGAGCGGTGTGGATTTCCTGGACTATATTAAGAAAAACGATCTTTTTAAATCTATTCCTTTTGTGATTCTATCCAGTGAGGATAGTACATCGCAAAAAATTGCCCTCCTGGAGAAAGGCGCAGATGATTATATCTCTAAGCCATTCAATCCAATGGAGCTTAAAGTAAGGTTAAAAAAGATTGTATCGTGAAGGTTTTCACTATATACATCGGAGATGATGAGTTAATCAAAGATTATTTTCAATCTTTGCTTGCAGACGAGCTTGTTCTAGCCAGAGACATTCCAGAAGCAGATACCCTTGCTCTTGCAAATAAAGAGGATATTCCAATGATGATACTCTACGAAAAGAGCTCTGCAAAGCAGGATATCCCAAAGATTGAGTATCTTAAGAAAAAATATCGTAAAGCATACATTGTGCTTGTTACCGATAAGATTGAGAAAGAACTGATACCAAAATACCAGAAGGCAGGTGTAAATGATACAACCCATCCCAATATCTCAGAAGTAAGACTAAGAAACGGGATTGATTTTGTTGCCAGAAATCAGGAGATTCTCTTCTCTAATTCGGTGCAGCAACAATCACTGGGTGTTTATGAATGTCCTCTGTGGAAAAGAGCTTTTGATATTATCTTCTCCATTGCAGCTATTATAATACTCTCTCCCTTGCTTATTGTTATATCCGCAGCAATTGCCATTGAGAGCAGGGGCCCAATAGTATATAAATCCAAAAGGGTGGGCAGTAATTATGTTGTATTCGATTTTTTTAAGTTCAGGTCGATGTACAAAGATGCCGACCAGCGGCTTAAAGAGTTTATGGACCTTAATCAGTACAAAGAGGCCGATATTGAGAGTTATTACGATTACAGCAACGAAGTTACAATTCCTCTGGCCGAATCAGAGCCATGTGATACCTGTTTCTACTCAGATGACCTAATTATAAACGAGACAGATTTTTTGAGGGACAAGAATATCAAAAACCGTAACAACTTTATAAAATATGAGAACGATCCCAGAATAACCAGGATTGGGAGGTTTATAAGAAAGTACAGCATTGACGAACTTCCACAGCTTATTAATATTCTCAGGGGAGATATGTCAGTAGTGGGTAACAGGCCTCTTCCCCTTTATGAAGCAGAGAAACTGACAACAGATTACTATATCGACAGGTTTATGGGGCCAAGTGGTCTTACCGGCCTGTGGCAGGTTGAGAAGAGGGGAGACTCCGGAAAGCTTTCTCCTGAAGAGAGAAAACAACTTGATATTTTTTACGCAAAGAACTATTCTTTCTGGCTGGATATTAAAGTGATATTCAGGACATTTGCGGCATTCGTTCAGAAAGAAAACGTATAGATGCTCCCATTAAAGAGAGATTTTATGCAGAAACTAATCACATTTATCGTTTTGTCTCTTATGTTAATCTCTCATAAGGCATATACCCAGGAGAGCAGTGCAATGGAGTTACTCACTGTTAGTTTACCCCCACTTGAAAGATTATTTGAAGGTGCGCGTAACAGCTCTACTGTTGAGTTCTACAATTACAGAATGGAGGGGGAAGAGCTCACATTAAAGACAGAGAGAAGGAAGTGGCAGGAGTATATTAATTTCTTTGGCACCTACCAATACGGTATAATGGGGATGAACTCATATACTGATATTGGAGCAGATTACCCTATCGTTTTTCAGAACTCTGCAGCCAGCCAGTTGTGGTATAATGCCGGAGTATCAGTAAGAATACCTCTTGACCAGCTGTTTGACAGAAGGAACAGGATAAGAAGGCAGCAATTGAGGATAAAGGAGACTTTAAAAGAGAGGGACTTATGGTACGACGAGCAGAAAATCAGAATAGTTGAGCTATATGCCAGGGCACAGGAGATGCTCAACAACCTAAAGCATGTTTACGATCTGGTGATTGAAACAGAGTCTTATTATAATACTGCCCAGAGAGACTATATAGTAGGGGCTATTACAGCGCAACAGCTAAGTGTGGCAAGAGGCCAGTTATCACAATCGAGGGTACAGCTGGAAAATGTTAAATCGGAACTCACTATCGCATTGTATAAACTTGAAATTCTCTCGAATTATAAAATACTAAACTGATTTTTGAATGGAGATTTTCTCTCAGATTGTAAAAATGCTGTACAGAATAAGGTATTGGATAATTATTGTCCCAATACTTGCGGGCTTGTTTGCAATTTATAAAACCAGAAATCTGACAAGAATTTACGAAGTCAATACTACAGTATATACCGGAATTGCATCGGGGTTTACAATTGAATCGGGCCTTGAAGGCACCCGCATTGACTGGAACAGTGTTAACAACGGAATCGACAATCTGATAAGCATTATCAAATCCCGCACAACATTGAGAGAGGTGTCATACAGACTCTACACCCAGCACATGATTTATGGAGACTCAGTAAGGGATAATAATTACATAACAGCCGAAAACTACAGACGGTTACTTGCCATAACACCCAAAGATGTAAAGATGTTGATTGACAGGGAGTCTGAAGAGAGGACTATAGCCAATCTAAAAAGTTATGAGAGAGCATCATCACAAAACTTTGTTTATGGTTTGTTCAACTGGTATCACCATCACTACAGCTATAATGCTCTTAGCAGAATTGATGTCAGAAGATTGTTTAACAGTGACATGCTTGAGATTAAATACTCATCGGATGATCCTGGAATTGCATACAACACACTCGTAATATTAAATGAGGAGTTTGTAAAACAATATGCTTTTCTGAGATTTGGTGAGACCAATGATGTAATAGAGTATTTCCGCAGGACACTGGCAGAGCTTGGACAAAAACTGAGATTATCCGAAGATTCACTCACTCAGTATTATGTAGATAAAAAAATTATAAATTACGAGGAGCAGACAAAGCAGGTTTCGTCTCTGGCCAAGGAGTTTGACATGACCTATTACGATATCCTGTTAAAATACACAAGCTCTTCGGTTATGATTCAGAATCTTGAAGAGACAATTGCGGGTCAGGCAAAACTTATGGAAGAGAATGTTATGTTCCTGAATAAACTCAATAATATCTCTTTCTTAAGTGAACAGATAGCCAGAATTGAGTTGTTTAACAGAGATACAGTAGCTGCCAGGACAGCAGTTTTAGAGAATTATAAAGAGAGATTGAAGGACGCAGAAAGGGAGCTGAGAGATTTTACTGCAGAATTAAGTGGCAGAAGATATACCAAAGAGGGTATTTCAACAACATCTTTTATTGAACAATGGGTTAACGAGCTGATTACAAAGGAGAAATCAACATCTGAACTTCGGGTTATGGAGGATGTAAGAAAGAGTCTTGAAGATCAGTATGTCTATTTTGCCCCGATTGGCTCTATCCTTAAGAGAATGGAGAGGGAAATTGGATTTACAGAACAGTCTTATCTTTCAGTTCAACAGAGTCTTAACGCTGCTTTGATGAGGCAGAAGAACCTGCAGATGACCTCTGCTACATTAAAACCCCTCAATCCACCTCTCTTCCCAATATCTCCAATACCTACTGCACGACGGGCTATTGTAATCGGCTCTTTTGTAGGAGCCATTATATTAATCATAGGTTTCTTTACCATTATTGAAATTTTCGATCGTACTGTCAGGGATAAATCGCGTGCAGAGAGACTTATTAAGGCGACTGTGTTGGGTGCTTTTCCCCGTAAAAACACAATCCGGTACAGAGCATTTAATCAGGAGTACAGAAGAGTTGCAACAAATTACCTTGCAAATGCTGTTATTCCATATCTCAACCCAAAAGAGCGGCCGGATATTATTAACTTTATAAGTACCGAAGAACAAACAGGTAAGAGCACACTTATTTCACATTTAGAAGAATATTGGAGCGAAAGAGGGCTTAGAGTGAGAGTTGTCTCATGGCATGATGGCATAACAAATGATAACAGAGACTACATTCTTTCAAACAATCTGTCGGAGTTATACGACTACGAAAATGAAGATATAATACTTGTAGAGCATAAATCTTTGAGAGTATCTGCTATTCCTGTCGGGCTCCTGAGGGAGGCATCTGTTAATCTATTGGTAGTGCGTGCAGATAAAGTATGGAGAGATATAGACAATATATCTTTCGAACGGCTCAGAGAGCAGACAAAAAACACACCTGTACTGGTTTATCTTACAAATACAAAACGGGAAGTTTCTGAGAATTTCCTGGGAATGTTACCTCCAAGCACCTGGCTCAGGAGAGTGGTTTATAAATTTGTTCAGTTTGGGCTCACTTCCAAGTAAGTTAAGATGTGGATATCATAAAAAACATATATGATAACCTTAATAAGGCAATGCTCTTTGCTTTACTAATCTTTTTTGCTTACGCTACAGTTTACATTACAGTTACAAGAAGTTATTATACCGGTCTGTTTCTTGCAACTACTCCTTTACTTATAGTTTTTGTAATTGTTTTTACAAACAAACCATACTGGACATTTCTTTTGTTGTTTGTTATTAATTATTATATATCAGGGCTATCCAGATATATAAGAGGGGTATCTCCCGGAATTGCAATAGATCTTGTATTGATGTTGTTGATTGCAGTTCTTATATTACAGTCTTTAAGAAAAGAGAAACTCTTTCATCTTTCTGATGCTGTTAATGTGTTAACTTTTATGGGATTAATTTGGTTTGTTTACTGTTTTGTACAGCTTTTTAATCCACAATCATCAAGTCCACTTGCCTGGCTTATGAATGTAAGGGGTATAGGCGTCTATTTTTTTATTGTACCGGTGATTACTTCATTGATGCTCCGTAAGTACAAATATTTACGGAACATAATGTTGATTTGGGCTGTTTTGTCTTTAACAGCTGTTGCCAAGGCGTTGATGCAAAAATTTATAGGATTCGATTTTGCAGAATACAGATGGCTTGCAGAGGGGGCAAGTACAACCCACATTTTATATACCGGCGTAAGATACTTCTCTTTCTTTACAGATGCTGCAAATTTTGGTTCGGGGATGGGATTCACAAGTATTGTATTTCTGATAACTGCATTTCATATCAAGGGGTGGAGATTAAAAATATTTTACACTCTAACAGCTGCCGGCTGTTTTTACTGTATGGTAATTTCCGGGACAAGGGGTTC
>CAZPFI010000049.1:0-13927 GCA_964585795.1 uncultured Muribaculaceae bacterium
AACCGGATAGCGGAACTTTTAAGGGATTCGACAATAAAGTGTTCTCATATATTTTCCAGGACCCAAGACTGTTGCCCTGGAAAACGGTGAGAGGAAACATAGAGTTTGTGCTTGACAGCAAATTGTCTCCTGCCCAACGTAGAGCCGAGGCAGAGCAGCTTATTCAAAATGTTCATCTGGATGGTTTTTCCAACCACTACCCCCGGCAGTTAAGCGGAGGTATGCGCCAAAGAGTCTCCATTGCCCGTGCTTTTGCCAGCCACTCCGATATCATCCTTATGGATGAGCCCCTCAACGGGCTCGATTTCACTCTTAAACAGAGTATGATAAACTGGTTCTCACAAATATGGACACAGGACCGCCGAACCGTAATTTTTGTAACCCACAATGTAGATGAAGCCGTTCTGCTTGGCGACGAAATTGTAGTCCTGAGCCATCCTCCTGTACAGGTTGTAAAACGCATCACCATTCAGGAACCCTCCGGCTCCCGCTCCCCCGAATCGCCCCACCTGAAACAACTCAAAAACACGCTTTTCAGTAACTAACTACTTTTGTGTAACCTCTTATTTGCAAGCACATTAACCGGTAGTGGTCTCAGTAAAACCTCTAGAAAAACCGCTTTGTTGTTTCATTATGACGAACTTCTTTTGTGTAACTTCTTATCTGTAAGCGCAACAAAATTCCCTGCTATTTTTCGCCTATTATCTGATTTTCTGCGTGTTAGCAATTTAACATATTTAATGCTAATGAATTGATTTTCAATTAATAGGAAAGAAATTGCAGAGATTATTGTTTCCAGCGCAACAAAATTCCCTGCTATTTTTCGCCTATTGTCTGATTTTCTGCGTGTTAGCTATTTAACATATTTAATGCTAATGAATTGATTTTCAATTAATAGGAAAGAAATTGCAGAGATTATTGTTTCCAATTAATAGGAAAGAAATTGCAGAGATTATTGTTTCGTCATTAATTGGACATGATTTCAATTTCATTGAGGAGGATTGCTTTGGGGAAGACGATTGAGATGGGGATAGTGTTGCGGTACATAGTGTTTTCGTGAGACAACTCTTTGGAAATACCCTTGACGCCTATGTTGTTTAATTTTGAGAGGGGAACAGGCATTAATCGGGCTCCAGTGACTGGTGTTTCAGATCCGCTTTTAACAGAGACTCTGTAAATGATTTGGTTATCACCACCCATAAATTTCCTTACAATATAGGCATAGTCAAGCCCCTGTGATTTTGCTCGTTTAAGCAACTCTCTCTTTAAAGCAGGATATGCCAGTCCTGCAGATGATTCTACAGTTATGACTCCCGGAGCCAACGATACCGACATAGAGTTATCTCTTATTCCGGCACGCATACTTCCTGTGCTTGATTTTGAATTTAAGGTTGGAATCCTGTTGCCCAACACATTTTTAAGTATCCCTTTTTCTATTAAATTCAGATTGGAGACCGGGCGAACTCCCTGAACATCTATATCGTAGGCACCAATAAGAGGCGCATTTTTAAATACATAAATATCAGTGCGGTTACAGACATTCAATAATGGATCGAGAATCCTCTCCCCCATCCTTCTTTCCAGTGGAATGAGACTTTCACGTACAGAAAGATCTTCAACCGCTGCAACTGAAGAGCTCACAGGAATCGGTTTCCGGTATGCAAAAAGAGCTGCCTCTGAGAAAAGATTATTCAGGAATATTGTACTTACGGCATAATCTTCAAATAAAACCGGACCATAATAATACTCCGATATTTTTGAACTTTTTTCAATTGAGGAGATACCGTCTGCAAATTCTCTTACACTTTTTGCAAGTGTTTCAAAAGATGGAAGAAGGTTAAATGAGGGTGCAGCAATATTAATAAAATCACTTACACTTTTGCCACCCTCTACCTTAAGTGAAGCAGTTATATTAACATAACTAACTGTCACAGGAATTCTTATTCGTGTTCCTTCTCCGGATGTAATGTAGTAGATACTTTGTAGTTCTGTTGCACTCACCCTTGTTGATGAAAGGTTAGGATACTCTAGAAAAATTTTGGATAGCTCAATAGCCAAATCCTGACATCTTTGCACCGATTTTTCAGTGACTCCATCATTAATATCGTCAAATTCAAATTGCCTTATTGTATCGGTTAGAGGCAATATTTCTGGTAAATCTTTTTCATCGCTGCCGGCAGACTGGCTTCTAAGCTTGTTCCTTTTTGCATTATACACATCAGCAGCAAATTTGTACGCAATATCGCTGTTATACCAGAAAGCATTTCTTATTGCACCAGCACTATTATCAATTGGCGCCGGCAGAGGCGAAATCATTCCCGCGCCCGAATAGGAGTAGTCACTTGATAGAGTGTTATCTCCTACATAAAGATTGACAGAGGTATGCCTTTTTGCCGGTTTGTAATGGGAGGTTATCAGACCACCGATTGTTGCTGAAGCCGATACCAAGGAGTTCTCCGTTAGAGTATAGAGTATGTAATAAGGAGGAGTGCTTCCCGGCAATAAAAGCTGTTGCATACTCCTGGCCAATTCACTCTCCATTGCATTGAGTATGGTATTGGTTGCCAACTTGCTATCAATTTCGATAAGTGTGGTTTTGACTGCCATATGAGACTCGGACTCGGATAAGGCAGTTTTAGACAAAGTTGATTCAGTTGAAGATGTTTCAGGCAGTATTGCTGCAAATGGATTGTAATTAAACTGAATACTTTTGGGGATAAAAATGGATGATGTCAAGACGGAGGTCTGTTCATCTGTGGATGATGTCAAGACGGAGGTGTGTTCCTGTGCTGAAACAGTATCTGAACATTTGTTGATGTAGAAGACTTGTCCGGATTTGGAGACAGAATCAAAACTCGGATTTGTTCGTGAATTGTAGTTGGTAGAGGATTTATTGGCACCAGTCTCATTGGTAAAAGAGTTATCGGGATCATTGACAATGACTATGTTACGCGGTAATAAAGGAGGAGTGGCCGGAGATTTGGGTTTGCTTTGCAGTTCTACATTACTAACCATTATTGTAGGGGCAACAGCCGTCACGGGTATACCCCCCGAAGATGCACCACATACTCCCGTGAATACTTCGTATTCACCTCCGGCATTTACTATGTTGGAAAACATCGACAAAGGTGTGCCGATTAAATCCACTCCTCTCACCAGTTCGTCTTCGCTACCATCTGCATACACTCTATAAACCTCAAGCGGTAAAACATTGAAGGAGTTTACCGCCATACTTGATATTTGTGTAAAACCACCGGTAACCTCTTTAAAGTAATATCCAAACTCTTTTCCGCTTTTAACAATCTCTCTTATTAACATATTCCTCATCTCCAGAAAACTGTAGGGTTGCGTAGTTTCAATAATAAGATTGGATTGACGCGAAGTGGGGTCATTCACATAATCGGCCCTTGCGTGACCGTTGGAATTTAAATGTCCGTTGATGGGGGTACGAGTCATAAGAAAATTATGTAATACACCATCCTTGACAACCTCCGTACGAACACCTTTTACACCCTGTTCGTCATACAGATAATGGCCATATAAAGGGGTGCCCTTAAAGTATCTGAGAGAAGGATCGTCTGTGACATTTAACCCTGCCGGTAAGACCTTCTCACCTGTCATATGTTTGAATGTTTGTCCGTCCATATCACTTTTAAGACGCTGCCCCTCTATCCTATGGCCGAAAATTTCATGAAAAAAGACACCTGCAGCGGAGCCGGAAAGCAGAGCCGGTCCGCTGTATGCTTGTACTACAGGTGCCTTAACCAACTGTGATATCTTTTCTGATATGTATTCTATATCCTTTATAATGAGAGAGTCGGAAGGCAACTCCTCAAAAGTGTATGCAAAATAATTTTTGTGCATTGGCAGAACCATTCCATCCGGTGCAACACCCAGAGCATTTACTGACACCATTATATATGGTCTGTTTTCCACAACAGATGTTCCTTCGGTGGAGATAAAGTATCTGCGTTCGAAATCGTATTTAAGAGAGACAGTGGCACTCAACACATCAATATTGGAATCGAATAGAGCGCTCAAAGTCCTTACTCTTACCTTCCACTCCTCAATGCAGTCTTCCGGCACAAAACCTTCATCCCCTTTAAAATCAGGAGCCGGGCGATAAAAAACTTCTGCAGGAGCATGAGTAAAATCACCTGTTGTGTCCTTGCTCCCGCTTACTACGGCTGCCCGGTTTCTTGCACTCTCAAATGCCCTTACAGCAAAGTTGTATCTGTTATCTATCTCCTTATCAATTATGTCAATGACAGCATCAACTGCAATAGAGAAATTTAAAGGTAGAAATACCGGTGCCGGTGGCTGATGCATATTCGATGGAGCTCCATTCTGCAGATCTCTGAAGTTATCGAAGGAGGGAGAGCCAACTCTTATCTGAGGTACAAACCAGAGGTTACGCTCACTTGAGTAGTCAGTTAAACTTCCCAGATTTGCACTTACTGTTACCGTTGCAACATCGGCAAGTCGTAAGCTCATAAAATAGGGAGGGTAATCTTTGGCAGCAAGTTTATTAAATTGTTTTTCAAGCTCTTGTTTCAAAAGCCGGACAATTTTATCCTCTTGTGCTAAGAAATGGCTTATACTATCATCTTTATTTACTGTTTGCAATATACAATTCTCATGCTTCGATATAGAGAAATTTGCGGCACTATAACCTGCTATCTCCCGGGCCCTTACTGTAGTAAAAAATGTTAGGCAGGCAGCAGCTAATACCAATTTACCAACAGATGTAAACACTCCTCTGCGCTCCTTAGAGTATGCATTAATTGGTGTTAAAGAAGATGGGGATTTGAATATATTTGTTAGTGATTTTTTTATAAATACACTTGATATTCCGGTAAATGTATTAACACTTTTCATAAGACGGCGAATTTTTAATTGTATCAATAATCTTCTCGTTTCTCACTATTGTCATTCCATAACGATCGTCTGAAACTCCATCCGAAAGTGTGTAGGGGTAACGAGGCGTATCACTTTCTAGAATTGTTGGTAAATATTTGTATTGTACACCTTTAGTCCTGTCCATTAGCGCTAAAGCTGCTTCCATGATATGCGTAGAAATTATAAATGCACACTTTTTGTGACAGCCAAAACTTTGTGACACACAAACTGTTGCGTCATAGGCGTCTTTCACATTTGTCCCCTTGAACATCTCATCAAAAATTACAACCAGTCTCTTTCCCTGCGATACTCCCCATGCAATCATCTTAACCCTCATAACCTCAGCATAAAAGTGACTGTAACCCATATTTAGATTATCAGGTACATTAATTGAAGTGTATAGTCCCTCCATAACTGTGAATTTCATAGAGGAGCAGGCAACAGGAAATCCCATTTGGGCAAGATAGAGTGCTATGGAAAACGATTTCATGAGAGTAGATTTTCCTGCCATATTTGCACCTGTTAAAAAGAAGAGGTTGTTGATACTGTCAATTGTTATATCATTCGCAACTGCACCGTCAATTGCAGGATGATAAACACCCTTCATCTCAATTTTAAAAGCGCCGGGAGTTGACTTTTCTTTGTTATTCATATCCGATGGTTCATCTGCCAGAGCATATATAAAATTGCGCTCCTTTGCAAAGCTTGCAACGGAGGTATAAACATCCAGGTTGTGAATGAGTTTCAAAAGTTGCCCCATCTCCGGGGAGAGTGTTTGCCTCAGAAGATGATCGTATTTACAGAATGTGATAAATTTATCGTTTGACATCTCTGTCAAATTGGTAATCACCTTATTATCTAAGATTTTTTTAATTAACTCCTTTTCGTTTGTATAGCCATTGCCAACAGAATCACCTGAACTACCCCCATTTTTACTGTTCTCGAAATTTTCCAGTTTGTCAATAAACTCTCTTAGCTTTACAAAAACCGACAGGGCTGCTTCCATTCCCTCCTTTAACATCTCCATCTCTTTGTCGCGTGCAATGAGTCTCATAAACTCTCTTCTAATGTTGTTAAAAAGAGATACAATAAAGCTCGAATTATGACTATTTTTCAAGTAGTCTTCAGCTTTACGAAAAAGATCTGCCGACAGGGGGAATGGGAGGCCGGAGGCATCGAACAGTGAAAAAATTGCTGCTCTTTTATTTATCAGTGAAGCATTCTGTAAAGGAGCTGAAAACATCCTTTCAAGAACCCTCTCCCCTCCTTTGGTTACAGTATGGTTGTACAACCAAAAGATGGAGTTTTTGCTGTACTTACCTGTTAAATTGAGGTCGTTTAGTGTTTGTTTATCTGTTAAAAAAACCATAAAAATCAATTTGTGCTTTTTGCTTCTTCCATCAACATCTGTGGAATACCTTCGTTACGGATTATCAACATCCCGTGTCTGTCCGAAGATATACCCTGCTCAATTTTATAGGTATATCTTGGTATATTGCCATCCATAATTGTTGGCAGATTTAAAAAAGAGATATTATTACGCAGCTCCATTAGCTTCTCTCCTGCTTCAATAATATGGCTTGAAATAATGAATACCGATCTTTTAATACCTGCAAGTGCTTCACTGACAGCTACGGTTGCATCATAAGCATCCTTAACATTTGTTCCCCGGAAAAGCTCATCGAAGATTACCAGCATATTTCCGTAAGTTCCTACACTCTCGGAGACCCTTTTTACTCTCATCACCTCTGCATAAAAGTGGCTGTAACCCATGTTTATGTTGTCCGCAAGGTTTATTGTGGTGTACATCCCATTAAGTACGGCAAACTTCATCTTTTTTGCTGGAACGGGGAATCCCATATGAGCCAGATAGACAGATATTCCAACCATTTTCATGAAGGTAGATTTTCCGGCCATGTTTGCTCCTGTTAAGAAGATCATATTATTGTTACGACTGACTTTTAGGGTGTTAGGTATTGCGTTGTCTAACAATGGATGAAAACCTTCGGTTATCTCAAGAATATTCCCGTTCTCTTCTACAGGTATTGCGAATGTAAAATTCCTCTCTTTACCCGCTTGTCCTACTGCAGTTAATACATCCAGGGTATATACCTCCCTGATGAGAGCCAGAAGCTTCTCTCTGGCAGAGAAGCGGAAGAGCTGATCGTACTTTACTGTTTGCTTGTATGAGATTCTCCTGCTCTTCCATGCCCTTTTCAACACCTCTTCCTCTGCATCTACAATATTCTCTTTTATCTGTTGCAGGGAGTAGCCGGTCACCTTTTCAAACTCTTTTTCTGTAAGTTGATGCTGAAACTCCTTTAGCTGAAACAGAAACCTCAAAGTATTAACAACGCCTTTGTTTATCTGCTCATACCTGGTATTAGTTCCCAGTGCACTTCTTATTTTACGCTCCAGATTATCTTCGTGAGCAGAGAGACGGCTTCGTGCGTCACAATCGGAAAGGTAATACTCTATACTGTCCAGAGTAGCTCCGCTGAAAGGGAATCCAGAGAATTCCGAAGAGAAGAATTTAATTGCTTCCGCTCTTTTCAGTATTTCAGAAGTATCGGAGAGGGGGTACAGGAACATCTCCTCGAGGACTCTTGCACCTCCTGCCGTGGCAGTTTTATTGAATAATCCGTAAACCGAACCCTCTCTTCTCTTTCCGAATATTGCAAGATCGTCGGTGGTCTGTCTGTCAGTTTTTAATAACATCTCTTAATGTTTACCTGCTGCGTCTTCTAATCCAGATAAGGATATAAATTATTAACATTGCAAATGGAAGTGCAGCCATAAAGCCCCATTTTGTTATGGACATTCCTTTTATCCCCAGAAAAACTTTACGGTCGGGCGGATTCTCCCTCCTTACATCAATCGGCACCTGATCGTCTGACATCCAATAAAACGCAGCCATAATAAGATTGTAATTGGCAGCAGGAACATTCCTTCGATTCATAGCAACCTCACCGTTGCTTATACAATCGGCATCACCCAAAATAACAATCTTCTGTTCTCTGTTATCTCCTTCAAGCTTTCTCTCAAGTGCAAGAGCAACCGGAATGTTGGCAATGAGTCTCTCCCCGGCTGCAGGATTAACAGACACAGAGTCGTCAATAAAGTTTGTTGTTTCTACCTCTATCCAAGTGGTTGCAGCGGTGTCAGCCACCAGTAATTCGGTTACATCAAACCTGCTGTTTTTGGTGTACGACAACGCTGCAACTCCGGGCATCGTTACAACTGCTCTGTTCTGTCTCATGTTATCGAGGCGAAACATCATTGCAGAGCCCTCTGCTGTTGGTACAGCCATAATAAAGCTGGCCAAAAAATTCTCCTGGGGCTTTACTACTGTCCCGGGCAAAAACTCAACTCCTAAATATTCTGTAAGTGGATTAACAACTCTCTCTCTGCCGGGCTCCCCTGCTATAAGCATATTACCTCCCCTGTCAATGAACTCTCTCAGGTTTTCGAGGTGTTGCTCACTGTAAGGAGAGCGGACATCTGCAATCACCAGTATTGTAATCTCCTGTGGTACAGGATTGTCAAGGGTTAGTACATTAAAGTCAAATCCCTGATTGATTAGCGAATAGCGGAATGTTTTTTCCAGGGCAAATTTATTGTAGTCTCTGTCCCCTGTTTTATGACAATCTCTCTCTCCGTGACCTGTTACAAAACCAACCTTTGGCAGCTCGGCCACCAGGTGTTTCATAGCTGCTGATATCTCCGCCTCAGAAGGAAATACCTGTGCATCGTCAAAGACCCTCAGAAAACTCTTCTCTCCGCTCTCCCTTACCAGAGTTCTTACAAATCTGTTGTTTTCGGGTAACAGATTCTCAATCTCTCTTATCTCATCGGGGCTCTTGAATTTGGTGCTGTCCAGACGGTGGCTCTTTACATACTCAAGCATTCTCTCACTGTCGGAAAGATTTGGATATCGTCTGTCCAGACCCGGATTCTCGGCTTTATCGTAGTAGTGGATGTATTTCATCCTTATCTCCGGTTTGAACCTGGTGTACTGTCTGAATCGGTCTCGATCCTGAAGCTCGGTATAGGGCAGACCTATCCAATAGAAGTTGTCCAAAATATTTACATAAGATGTAATGGTGAGCCCCCCTTTAAGTTGCGAAACAATATGCTGGCTGTTTTCGGTGAGAGTATTGGCTTTTGTTTTGGTAGAATCGTGATAGACCATAAATGAAGGACGCGAGGTTATATAACCCAATGTCACAGAGATTAACAATACTCCTGCAAAACGAAGCACAGTGGTTCCTATGGGTGTTTTTTGCCTGTTGGCATTCAGTCTTATTACCGAAAAAGCAGTAAACAATGATATAACAATAAGGTAATATAAAACATCCTCACTGCATATCAATCCCCGCAGGAACTCACCGGTACGGCCTCTCATTGACAACCAATAGGTTATATCTCTTACCAACTCAATATTCTGCCACATATTACCAACTGAGTTGAGTAAAAAGAGGATGACAAATGTTCCTATTGCCGCAACTACCTGATATGATGTCAGACTGGACATAAATAGTCCAATTGATGAATATGCACAAATTAGCAGAAATATGCCCATGAGTCCGGTAACCACTGCAGGAAAATCGAAGTGTTCGATGGTTAATGCACCATATATTACAAATAGGAACAAAATACCACAGAGTATAAGTGCATAAAATATCATTGAGAGGTACTTTCCGAAGATTATCTGGATATTTGTAACCGGAGAAGAGTACAGAAGTTTTATTGAACCGCTGCTGAGCTCCCTGCTCATTAACCCCATAGTAAGCAGTGGTATGTAAAGGTAGAGATACTGCTGAATTACAGTATATAAACCTCTCATTCCTGCAAACACATTAAGTGAAACATTTTGAAGAGGGTAGCCAAGCGATTGAAAATTGACCTGGCTGCCCATTGCCCCCGAAAAGGCGAGCACCACCTGTATGGTAAACACTATTAATATAAGCCACGCAATTGGCGAAAAGAACAAAGTCTGCAATTCGGTGCGGGCAATTCTGTATATCATTTTCATTTTAAACTCTCCCTATTTTACTTTTTTCGACAATTCTGCAAATATCTTATCCATCGAGCTCTTCTCCAGTCTTATCTCGTTGAGCCGCCATTTGTTTATAACGCTTTGCTCAACAATTCTTTCAATTACCTCCTGATTATCGGAGAACTTAATTCTGTAACCGCTTCCTCCAAGATACTCTGCCTGGCACACTCCCTCAATTGAAAGTAACTTCTCCGGGGCAGGCGCTTCAAGAAGCGATATGTAAATAGTATCCGATTCTAAATAGTTATCAAACTCCTCAACTGTCCCGGAGAAGACAACCTGTCCCTCTTCTACCATACGAATATGGTTGCAGGTTGCCTGTACTTCCGAAAGAATGTGTGTGGATAAAACCACAGTCCTCTCTTTGGAAATCTCTTTAATGAGATTTCTTATTTCAACTGTCTGATTAGGGTCGAGTCCGTTAGTCGGTTCGTCGAGTACCACCAGTTGTGGATTATGAATAATTGCCTGGGAAATACCCACTCTCTGCTGATAACCTCCGCTGAGATTCTTAATCAACCTTTTTCTAAAGTGAGTCAGGGCACATTTACCTAAAACCTCATCCACCGCCTTTTTTATATCTTTAGGAGGAATCATTCTCAGATTGGCGCTGTGCACAAGGTACTCCTCAACTGTAAGGTCGGGGTGTAATGGCGGTTTCTGAGGCAGAAATCCTATCTGTTTTTTTGCATCAATTGGTCTCTGCCTCATATCTATACCTTGTATAAATACATTGCCCCTTGTCTGTTTTAAGACTCCGCAAATTATGTTCATTATTGTTGATTTTCCTGCTCCGTTTGAGCCCAGCAAACCATAAATACCCTTCTCTGCAATTTCGAAATCAATCTCTTTTACAGCCCACTGAACACTATACCTGTGCGAGAGGTTCTCGACTTTTACGACCGGTTCTGTCATTTTTTGGATCTTGTTAATTTTTTATAAATCTTATTAATTGTAGTTCTTTAGAATTGCGAATACTGGTAACCACTTTTGAAAAAAGCACTGACAGGCACCCCTTCACCAAGCTGAACACTTTTGAGGTGGCGACCTTCAGGTACTGTCATATTCTGATATGTAATACCCAGAAACTCTATGTTCCCACTCTCCAGACCTACCATAAGTACATTATTGCTGGAGTTTGTAAGGTCGGCGGTAATGGCTGTTATCTTTGAGTTGAAGCTGAAGTATTCACTCAGACGGTTTGTATTAATTTCGTACATATAGAGAGTTTGATTACCCGCTCCACCCGAGAAGAAAAGGTAATCCTGTTTACGCTCAAGCTGGTGAAAAACACTGTTTTCATTTATATTTCCTCCACCAAACGGCATCTCTCCCATATGAATTACCTGACAGAAGGTTCCCTGATGAACCACCTGAATTTTCTGTAAGTGATAATTAGATGAGTTATCTCTGTAAACAAGATTAAAAGGAGAGGAGTACCTTCCCTGTTTAACATTGCCCACATATACAAGCTCCTTATTCATGTTGTTTATGAGTGTAAAGCTACCCGGCATTCCGGGAAACACATTTATAAAAGAGACTTCCATCACCGACCCAAAGTCACTTCCTACAAACAGTGCTCCTTTGTTCTTGTCATAGAAGAGTGTAAGACCACTCATCCAGGGGCCTGCCCAGCCCTGGTGTATTTTTACATTATTTGGTATGTACATTGGCTTATTTGAGTAGACTCCCGATTGGAACAGCTTATTATTCTGGTGTTTTCTCTGGTAGATATAACCGTTGTCATCCAGCATAAAGCTGTAGTCCCACATATAGTATTCTCCATTGCAACGGAAGTCGGCAGGGAGTGTCTTTGCAAGGAAGAAGTCGTTTGTGTTATAAAGAGGATTGAGGTCCACTCCGTTTATCTCAATATTGCCTTCATTGCTGTTTCTAACAACAATAATACTTCCAATTGACATTGCATCAAAAGGAAAGTGCTGCTGAACGCTTACTGCATTCGGCCCCAGTTCGTTGCCGGTAATTAGTGTATAGAAATCGGGGTAAACCGAATAGTTCAGAGGATGAATGAACGATACTGCACTCTTTTGACCTGCTTTGGTTAACACAATCCATCCTGTCATAAAATCAGGGATGATTTCAACATAAAATCCTGCTAAAAATGTTGAATTATCTCTGTTATTTACAACCTTTAGCTTTACAAAAGGCCTGCTCCCAGTGAGCTCTCTTACCGGATACTCCAGATTCCTTGAAGTAGATATCTCTGCATTATTACAGTACCACCAGAAGCTTAAATCGCTCTCCGGCTGCTCTGCGAAGGTGAGATCGGGATTTATCCGCAGAGTATCCGAAAGATATTTGTCAAGGAAGCCGTTGTTTCCAAGATCTATAGTTATACGGTTTACCGTGCCGTATTCGTAATTTCCAAGGTCTTTGTAGCACGATTGTGTACTAATACCGGCTATCAAAAGACAAATTGCAAAATATAGTATTCTTTTATACATCTCTAAACCTGTTTGATTCTTTATTACTCTTTTCATTTCTGATTATCTCTTCAGGTTAACTGAACAGCCCTTCGGGTACGGTAATAGGGTTACCGAATTCATCCACATATATATTCCCCTGATCTCTCCCCTTTTTAAGAAAATCTCTGAATATTTGAGCATAAGCTCTTTTTTCACTCTCCGACATATCTGTAAGATCTGCCACACCTGTTGCTTCAATAAAGAGGCGGTATTTTGCATCGGAGTAGGTGCCAAGAAAATTACTTACTATAAGGGCATCCCACCAGGCCGGCCGTGAAAGCATATCTGAGAAGACTATGTCTGCAAAGACATTGGTTACCGGACCTGTTTTAAAATCTTCACTCTCTTTGAGCTCAAGATATATTCTGAATTTATTCTCCAGCAATTTGGGGCTCTTAACCAGTACAAGAGCAATTGTGTCTATGTGTTTGCCGGCCGGTAGCACTATGTTTGCAGGCAGAGCGAAGTCTGCAGAGAGAGCGGTTGTTGAATCGCTGTTGACAACCAGAGTAATTTTTCTGTCCCTTTCTGCAATATGACCAATTAATTTAATTACAAGAGGAATTGTATCTGTATCTTTCCCCGGATGAAACGAGAATGAGTACTCCAAAGCATCTCCTCCCTTACGGGCGAAATATACATAACTCTCTCCTTTATATGTATCTATCTCATCTTTTGCACATTGGTAAAACAAAAGAGTAACAAGTAATAATGTTAATAATTTTATTAGTTTCATTGTACGGAGTTTTAAAAGTTTGTAATGGATGTTTCTCTGTCAGGAACAGGAATTATAAACTCTTTGGTAAGAGTTTTATTTCCTCTTTTCTCATCAATAACCTCCCGGTTCAATCTTTTATAAATATAGAACAGCTGACCCTCTCCAATAAACTCTCTCCTCGCATCGTTTACCAGGAAAGTCAACAAATCGCTCTTTGTAAGTATATCAGGCAGAGGTGTTTTACATCCTCTTCTGGTTCTGAGAGTGCTAAAAAGCCCAAGTGCAGCTGTAGGATTGGTATCGAACATTGTTTCGATGGCAATATGATACATCTGGCTAAGGCGGAACATAGGTATTGTGTACGATATTGAACCTTCCAGCTTGTTGTTTTCGGTGAGGACAAATTTGGAGAGTTGTACTTTGTCTCCCAGATTCAACAGGAAACATCTCTTTCGGAAATCATCTCCGTCATTGCCGAATATATTATCTACATTGGATATAAGGAAGTTATGTTCATCGAAATACTCCTCAAATTCGCGATTGTAAAGACCAAAGATAAGATCGTCCGAAAGCAGGCGATCGTAGTTATTAGATTCAATCTTGTCAGATGGTGTAAAGTTAACAGTTGATGGCCCCTCAATCAGTTCCATGGCATTTTCAAGTGCGAGGGCATTGTCTCCTGCATAAAGTGCAACCTGAGCAAGCAGGGCTGTTGCAGCATAGTAACCCATCCTGTAACCTCTTCTGGAGTTTCCATAGAAACCT
>CAZPFI010000050.1:0-13243 GCA_964585795.1 uncultured Muribaculaceae bacterium
AGGTTATACGATTTAAAAACGGTGCCGAGCAGTGGATTGCTCTTGTAGGGTTGTTGAGCGGATCTCCTTATGAGATTTTTACCGGATTGATTGATGAAGATACCAGGAGCATTCCTAAATCTGTAACAATGGGTTACATTGTTAAGGAGAAGGACGAAAATGACAATACCCGGTACGATTTTCACTACATAGATAAGTATGGTTACAGAAACATAGTGGGCGGAGTGTCACATATGTTCAATAAGGAGTATTGGAACTATGCAAAACTCATTTCCGGCGTTCTGAGGAACGGAATGCCTATTGTGGATGTGGTGAATCTGGTTAGCGGACTTCAGCTTGACAGTGAGGCCATAAATACCTGGAAGAACGGTGTTGAAAGAACCCTTAAAAGATATATACCGGATGGTACAAAAGACGATTCCGGCAAAAGGTGCGAAAAGTGCAACTCCGACAACCTGTTATACCAGGAGGGTTGCCTCACCTGTATGGCGTGCGGAAACTCTAAATGCGGATAGATGATTCTATATCCCAAAGCCAAGATAAATGCAGGCCTTCAGATTATTGAAAAGCGCGATGACGGATTCCATAATCTGGAGAGTCTCTTTCTTGCTGTCCCCTCTCTGTACGACATTCTTGAGATAGTTGAGGCCGAAAACTTCTCTTTAAACTGCTATGGAAAACATGCCGTGGACTGCCCTGCAGAGCAGAATCTCTGCACAAAAGCGTGGCGGTTACTGGAGAGAGAGTTTAAAATTCCTCCTGTAGAGATTCATCTCTTAAAGAACATTCCTTCCGGGGCAGGTCTTGGCGGAGGATCTTCGGACGGAGCTGCTGCACTTATTATCCTCAATCGTCTGTTTGCGCTGAACATAAAGACAGAGAAGCTTGCCGGATATGCTGCCGTACTTGGAAGTGATTGTCCCTATTTTATCTATGCAAACCAGGAGGATGACACTGGCTTTACACCAATGCTGGTTTCGGGCAGGGGTGATATACTGGAACGAGCAGATGTGGTCTCATTAGCAGGTGTTGAGATAGAGATTGACACCCCTGAGTTACATATATCAACCGCAGAGGCATATGCAGGAGCTACACCACGCATGCCGGAAATTATGCTGAGAGAGCTGATTAAGCTGCCACTGGAACAGTGGCGCAACACAGTGGTTAATGACTTTGAAAATCACCTGTTTAAAAAACATCCTGTGCTGGCAGAGTGCAAGAGCAGAATGTATAATAGAGGGGCACTGTACGCATCTCTTAGTGGAAGTGGGTCGTCTGTTTACGGCTTGTTCCGCAGAGTATAAGGTTAGTACTCTTTAAAGATTCTTTGTATCTCCTTAATATCATTCGTTCTTAGCAGAGAGAGCATAAGCAGGATTCTTGCCTTCTGAGGGGATTTGTTGTAAGCCACAGGCCATCTCGAATCGTACTCCTCTGCCGCCAGATCTACACCTCCTGTAATTATGCGCGAAGAACGCACTACAGGAATGCCGTTTGCAAAGGCCTTTTCGAGAGATTTTGCAACATCTCTGTTATAGTTGCCGTGACCTACACCTGCTATTACAATACCTTTTACACTCTCTCCTATAAGGGCATTTATTGCTGTTGCAGAAGAGAAGGCATATAGAAGAACTACTTCTGTTTTTGGCAGAGATTCAATATGTTTCAAATCGAATTCTGAGGAGGCTGTATGCCTGAAAGGACTCTCCCTGTAGAAAACCGGAACCCCGTCCCTTATGTGACCAAGAGGGCCGTAGTTGGGACAGGAGAAGGCGCTGGTATTAACAGTATGAGTTTTACTAACATCATCGGCAGAAAATATCATATCGTTCATAACCACCATAACCCCTCTATTATGGGCGTTTTTGGATGCCGCAAGAGCAACTGCGTTATAGAGATTAAACGGGCCGTCGGCACTGAGTGATGTTGCAGGCCTCATTGCCCCGGTTATAACTACTGGTTGAGTATGTCTTACCGTGAGATTTAAAAAATATGCGGTCTCCTCCATAGTGTCTGTGCCGTGTGTTATAACAACTCCGTCACACAGGTCGTAGGAGAAGAGATTGTCAATTGTTTTCCAAAGTTGCAACCAGATCTCTTCGGTTATGTTCTGGCTTGAGATATTGGATAGCTGAATACCTTTCAGTTGGGCCAGATCATCGATATCGGGGACGGAGGATATTATCTGTTCTATACTCAAAACCCCCGGCTGATACGATGCTGCGGATGAACTCTGTGCCGAACCGGCTATTGTACCACCTGTTGCCAGAATTACAACTCTGGGTTTTGCCTGTGATTGATACTCTGCTGAAAGATAGGGTGTTGACAACAGCAGAACAGATAACAGAAGAGTAAGCTTTAAGATTGTGTTTTGTTTCATAGGGATATGTAAATTGAAAAAGGCCGACCCCCTGCTACAGAAACCGACCCCTTTTCTTGTGTACTAAAACCTAAACCTACATCATATAGATGCAGGAGCCATAAAAAATGTTGCACGGAAAATTAAAAATTTTCAACTTTTTTTATGATTAGAAAAGGGAGCTTGGCTGCAAAAAAGCCAATAGTGGCTATTCCACAGACAGTTAGAACAATGTCAGAGAACTTAACAACAACAGGATAACTATCAATAATAAAGTTTCCCGGCATAGGTATAACGCCAAATGTTTGCTGAATGAAGCAGACTAAAAGAGCTGCAGCTGTGCCGCACAGAATACCCAGCAGGGATATCATCCACCCCTCTGTTACAAAAACACGCTTAATTAATGCTTCGGTTGCCCCAAGGGATTTAAGGGTGACTGCATCTTCGCTCTTCTCAATGATAAGCATAGAGAGAGAGCCGAAAAGATTGCAGGATATAACAATTAGGATAAAGAAGAGAATTATGTATATGGACAGTTTCTCCGATTTCATCATTTTGTACAGCGTTTCATTCTGCTGGTAACGGTCTTTTATATGATAATCATCACCGAGAAGCTCTTTAAATTCGCGCTGTGCTTTGTAAACATCACCTTCATTATTAAGGTAAAGCTCAACAGAGGTTACCTCATTGTCGTATTCCAATAAATTGCGTGCAACTGATATTGAAACGAATATGTACTTTTTGTCGAACTGTTGTTCAATGGCAAAGATTCCGGAGGGAAAAACTCTCTCCTGGTTAAGAGCCGAGGCCGGGTTTATAAGGGACACACTTCTGTATCTGGAAGGGAAGTAGAGATAAAGGGGTTCCACAAAATGAACTCTCAATCCCAGGTTGGAGGCGAGAGTTCTTCCCAGAACAGCCTCGGGAATCTCTCCGTGGTATAACGAAAAAGAGCCCTCCCGGATGAACTCTCTGAGACGGGTTACAGAGGTGAAGGTGCTGTCAATCCCCCTGATTGTTGCCACAGACTCCTGATTCCCGTATTTGATAAAGATATTCTCTTCTACAACCTCGCAAAATGCCTTTACCCGCGAATCTGTCCGCATTTTTTTGAATGCTTCTCCCTGCGGCACAAAACTTTTACCGTTTGCCGGAGTGATTAAAAGGTCCGATTCGTGGGTTGCATAGAGGTCTTTAACCAGTCCCTCGAAGCCATTGTAAACAGATAGGATAATTATTAGCGCCGCTGTACCCAAGCCGATACCAATGGCACTTATCAAAGAGATGATATTTATGACATTGTGCGACTTCTTGGCAAACAGATACCGTCTTGCTATGAACAGAGGGAGTTTCACGGTGTAGTGTTTATGCTATTTTTTAAGAAGTTCTCCAATGTGCTGGACATAATCCAGAGAGTCGTCAATGAAGAACATCAACTCGGGAACTATTCTCAACTGTTTTGATATTCTCCTGCCTAACTCTCCCCGTATTGCTTTGGAGGATTGCTCAACCGTTTTAAAAACCTCATTAGCCTTTTGGGATGGGAAAATGCTTATAAAGACCTTTGCGAAAGAGAGGTCGGGGCTTATTCTTACTGTGGTTACTGTAATCATGGTTCCGGAGAAGAGAGAAGAACCCTTTTCACGGAATATTTCGGACAGATCTCTCTGAAGCTGTCTTGCAACCTTTTGTTGCCTGGTGCTTTCTCCCTCCATACTATTTTATTTTAAGAATGTAGTAGTTCTTCTTTCCTTTCTGAACCAGAATGTATTTTCCATTGAGAAGAGAGTTTTGGTCAATAATCTCTTCTGCAGATTCAACCTTCTCCTTGTTTATGCTTACTCCCGAGGCCTGTACCATTTTTCTGCACTCGCCTTTGGATGGGAAAACAGAGGTTGTTATGGCAAGCAGCTCCACAATGTTCTGTGGCAGAGTGCCGGCAGATATCTCAAATTGAGGAACTCCGTCGAAAACCGAGAGAAAAGTTCTTTCATCCAGCTCTTTGAGTGCCTCAGAGGTAGATTGTCCGAACAGTATGCCGGATGCTTTTACCGCTTTGTTATACTCCTGCAGGCCGTGCACCATTGTTGTAACCTCCTTTGCAAGCAGCTTCTGCAACTCTCTCTTGTGTGGCTCTGCAGAGTGTGCTTCAATACTCTCTTTAATGGCTAATTCAGAAAGCATTGTGAAGATCTTGATATATTTTGCAGCATCATCGTCACTTACATTCAACCAAAACTGATAGAAGGCATAGGGTGAAGTATAAACAGGGTCGAGCCAGATGTTACCCTGCTCTGTCTTGCCGAATTTTCCTCCATCCGATTTTGTAATAAGCGGGCAGGTAAGCGCAAACGCCTCTCCACCCTCTTTTCTCCTGATAAGTTCGGTTCCTGTGGTTATGTTTCCCCATTGGTCGCTGCCGCCCATTTGCAGCTTGCAGCCGTAGTTTTTGTAGAGGTACAGGTAGTCATATCCCTGAACAAGCTGATAGGTAAATTCGGTAAACGACATCCCCTCCCTTTCGTCTCCGGTAATCCTCTTTTTTACAGAGTCTTTGCTCATCATGTAGTTGACTGTTATGTGCTTACCTATGTCCCTTATAAAGTGAAGGAAGGTGTAATCTTTCATCCAGTCGTAGTTGTTCACCAAAATGGCAGCGTTTGAAGAGTTTGAGTCAAAATCGAGAAAAAGCGAAAGTTGTTCCTTTATTGCGTTTTGATTATGTCTGAGAGTCTCCTCGTCCAGCAGATTTCTTTCAGAAGATTTCATGGAGGGGTCTCCTATCATTCCGGTTGCACCTCCAACCAGTGCAATAGGTTTGTGACCACAGGCCTGCAGGTGTTTGAGCATCATTATGCTAACAAGATGCCCTATGTGTAAAGAGTCTGCTGTGGGGTCTATGCCTACATATGCGGGAGTCTGCTCTTTAAGCAGCTGCTCTTCTGTGCCGGGCATAATGTTATGGATCATTCCTCTCCAGGTAAGCTCTTTGACGAAATTGCTCATTTGCTATCTAATTTTGGGCAAAAGTAAGGTTTTTTCTTTACTTTTGCCCAATTAGTTTAAACTTATATGAGACAGCATATATTGAGCAAAACAAGGTTATGGGTTAAAGCTTCAGCCATCTTTGCAATAGCGTGTTTATCGCTTTTACAGCCGTTAGCGGCACAACCGGCCGACACCCTCTATCCGCATCTGGCGTCTATTCCGGGAATATCAGAGCTGAAACAGATGGAGAGCAATCACTTTAACCAGAAGTACTCCTTTTTTATCGACCAGCCGTTGGACCACGCAAATCCGGCTGCCGGAACCTTCAGGCAAAGGGTTTTTGTAATGAATGTGTCCTTTGACAGGCCCACAGTTATAGTTACAGAGGGTTACGGAGCAGGATATGTGCTTAACCCGGCTTACAGAGAGGAGATTTCAAGAATTCTTAACACAAATGTTGTATTTGTAGAGCACAGGTATTTTCTGGAATCAACACCAAAAGATGCCGGATGGAAATATCTCACCGCAAAAAACTCTGCATACGATCTTAACAATGTAAGAAGAGCATTGTCTGACATATACAATGGAAAGTGGATTGCTACGGGAATCAGCAAAGGAGGTCAGACAGCACTTATCTACGCATCTTATTTCCCCGAAGATATCGATATAACTGTCCCCTATGTAGCACCGCTTTGCCGGGCAAAAGAGGATGGCAGACATGAGCCGTTTCTCCGAGAGAAGACCGGAACGGCAGAGGAGAGAAGAGTTCTTGAAGATTTCCAGAGAGAGGTTCTCTCCAGAAGGGCAGAGTTACAACCAAAGTTCGACTCTCTTTGCAAAGTTAAGGGTTATGAGTTCAATCTTCCTCTGGATGAGATTTACGACTATTCGGTGCTGGAGTTCCCGTTTGCATTCTGGCAGTGGGGAAGTCCGGTTAAAGATGTTCCCTCTGCAGGAACAAAGGCCGATTCTCTGTTCAATTACTGGATGAAAATAAGCTCTCCAGACTACTTTGTGTCAAGCAGCATATATACAGCTTTTTTTGTACAGGCAGGCCGTGAATTGGGCTACTACGGATATGATACAAAACCTTTCGGGGGTTTGCTAAAGATAAAATCGGCAAAGGGCTATCTCGATAAACTTTTTGTGCCGGAAGAGGCCCGTTACAGGTTTGACAAGAGATTGTACCGCCGTCTAAAGCGTTTTGTTGCAAAAACAGATGAGAGAGTTATGTTTATTTATGGAGAGTATGATCCATGGAGTGCTGTTATGCCAAATGAACCAAAGAGAGCAAATGTTGTTTTCTATATCCAGCCAAAAGGCAGTCACAGAGCCCGAATCTCCTCTCTACCCGGGGAGATGAGAGAGGATGCTGTAAATAAGCTAAAGGAGTGGGTGAATGATTAGTATGCTTGAATTTAAAACAATCGTTATAAAGGACAAAGAGTGGGCCGATACCCTGATGAGCTACTCCGGATATCAGGGGGCGGAGTACTGTTTTACCAACCTCTTTATCTGGGATGGTATTTATAAGTCGAAACTGGCCAGGTATAAAGATTTTCTGCTTTTAAGAACAGGAGAGCCGGGGAACTTTCATTACCTCTATCCCGCAGGCAGAGGAGATATTAAAGAGGTTCTCGATTTGCTTGCAGAGGAGGCGTCACTGGCAGGAGAGAAATTATCGATGATATGTTTGTCGGAGAGAACAAAAAGAGAGCTTGATGATCATTTTCCACAAAGATTCAACTACACCCCGGTAAGGAACACATTCGATTATATTTATGATACCGAAGCTCTTATCTCACTGTCCGGGAAAAAGCTTCAGCCTAAGAGAAACCACATTAACTACTTTGTAAACAATTATAACTGGAGCTACGAAGATCTTACTCCGGATAAAATTGATGAGGTTATGGTCTTTAACCTGGAGTGGTGTAAAAGAACAGATTGCAAGAAATATGAGACGCTCATGTGGGAGAGCTGTGCCGTTGAGAAGTGCCTCTCTCATTATCAGGAGTTAAAACTGAAAGGTGGAATTCTGAGAGTTGACGGCTCTATTGTGGCTTATACCATTGGCGAGGCATTAAACTCCGATACTTTTGTTGTCCATATAGAGAAGGCATTTCCGGAGTTCAGGGGATCATACCCAATGATTAACAGGGAGTTCCTTAAAAGAAACGCACAACAGTTTAAATATGTAAACAGAGAAGATGATATTGGTGATGAGGGGCTTAGAAAAGCAAAGGAGTCTTACTACCCTGCATTTATGCTCGAAAAATTCTCTGCTGAATTATTTTAATTATATTTGCAACCGAAACAGTTAATTAACAGCATTGGAACCTCCCAGTAACATTCTAGATGATTACTTCTCCTGTGGAATAGTTCTATTCCTTGTTTTGCTGGTTTATGCCCTGATTGTGGGTGTCGGTCAATCGTATTTCCTGTGTAAAGAGATAAAAAAGATGAGAACGGCCGGGCTCGATTGTGCTTTGACAATTGCTCTTTTATGGCTCAAAATTCTCATTATTCTCATATCTGCCAGAATCTTAACTCCGTTTTATGCAGCGCTTTTCTCAATAACTCTTATACTGCTTGTAAAAGATGTTGTATCACACTTGATTGAAGGCAGGGAAGAGTGGTTTATGGAGTGGAACAGAGGTACAGTAAATGTTCTCTGCAAGCTTGCCACGCCGGTTAATTTAGTTATGCGCCGTTATTCTGTAGTAGAGGGAGAGGAGCGGGATGACAGGGATGCTCAGGAGTTTGAGGAGATGACAGAGATAATAGATAAGTCGAATTTAAAGGAGGCAGAGGAGAAGAAGTTATTAAGAGGCATTGCTGCTCTGTCTAACACTTCTGTTGCTGAGATAATGCGCCCCAGAGTAGAGGTAGTGCTTTTAAACACTGATATGAGTTCGGCGGAAGTTATTGCTACAGTTGTCGAGTGTGGTTTTTCGAGGTTGCCTGTCTATGAGACAACCGCAGATAACATAAAGGGTTTTTTGTATATAAAGGACATAATTGGGTACATAAATGACGGGGTTGAGGATTTTCAATGGCAAAAGCATATAAGAGCCCCCTATTTTGTGCCTGCAAGCAAGAGAATCAACGATCTGCTTGAGGAGTTCAGACAAAAGAAAATTCACCTTGCAATGGTGGTGGATGAGTACGGGGGAACAGACGGAATTGTCACTCTTGAGGATGTTCTGGAGGAGATTGTGGGAGAGATATCTGACGAATCGGATATAATGGATTAAATATTAAAATGGGACTTTTTTTTAGCAGAGAACTGGAAAATGGTGCAACAATAGCTGTCTGGGAGATTACTGAGAGCGAAGATGAGCTTTTGGAATTGTGCTCTGTTCCCAACGAAGAGCTGGAGGAGCTTAAGTTGACCCGGAGTGTTGCACGAAGGAGAGAGCTTCTTGCTGTTAGAGCTCTGTTAAACCATATGTTTGACGGCAAGATGTATCTTGGCCATCACGATAATGGAAGGCCTTTTCTGCAAAACAGTCTAACTGAGATAAGTATTTCGCACACATCAAGGTTTGCCGTTATTCTCACTCACCCCGAGGAGAGTGTGGGTATAGACATTGAGTCTCTTAAAAGAAATTTCAGTGCTGTCGAAAAGAGGGCATTAAGTGAAGAGGAGCGGAAAGATCTCAGCAGCAGAAATAAAAATTTGCACCTCGCAATTTACTGGAGTGCAAAAGAGGCAATTTACAAAAGGATGTCGCGTTCGGACACCGATTTTGCAAAACAGATTTTTATTGAGCGGTTCTCCCCAAGGGACGATGGTGAGTTAACAGCTCTTTTTACAGACAAGGATGGGTCAAAACAGCAGTTTGAACTCTGTTACCAAACCATTGAAGACCATGTGATGGCCTGGGTAGTGGGGTAATCTGCACTATTTGAGTATCTGTGCAGAGTGGTTTTTTGTATCTACCTTCTCAATAATATCAGTAATAATTCCATTACCGTCAATAACAAAGGTTTTGCGGATAATACCGTCGTACTCCCTGCCCATAAACTTCTTCCTTCCCCAAGCTTCGTATGCTTTAAGGATTACTGCATCTTTATCGGAAATTAACGGAAATGGCAGGTTATATTTTTCAATAAAACTTGTGTGTGACTTCTCGTTGTCTTTACTTACTCCAAGTATAGTGTAGCCGAGTGATTGAAAACGGGAATAGTTGTCTCTTAAGTCACACGCTTCGGCAGTACATCCCGGGGTGTTGTCTTTTGGATAGAAATATAGGACAAGGTTTTTGCCTTTAAACTGGTTAAGATCTACAATTTGTCCGTCCTGTATTGTGCCCCTGAAATATGGGGCTTTGTCTCCTGGTTTAAGCATGATGTTTAATGTTTTTTACTTAACAGCTAAAATACAAAATGGTTCATCGCCTTGATTTTTGGCAAAACTCAGACATCCAGCATTTTAACCTCCTTGTTTTTTGATGGTAAACTATTCTTTCGTTAGTTTTAATTTGTATGACATAGACAATCAATGAGTTGCCAAAAATCAAGGCGATGAAAAAAGGGTGACTAATATTTTAGCCACCCTTTTTAAATCTTTAGGGTTGAATTTTTACATCATTCCACCCATTCCGCCCATTCCGGGAGCACCCATAGGAGCAGGGTTCTCCTCTTTCTTCTCGGCAAGTACACACTCGGTTGTAAGGAACATTCCTGCAACAGATGCTGCGTTTTCGAGAGCAACACGGGTAACCTTGGTAGGGTCTATAACTCCTGTCTTATAAAGGTTTTCGTACTGATCTGTTCTGGCATTGTAACCAAAGTCCTCTTTACCCTCTTTAATCTTCTGGATAACTATACTACCCTCAATTCCAGAGTTCTCAACAATAAGACGAAGCGGTTCTTCAATGGCGCGGGCCACAATCTGTATACCTGTTGTCTGATCTTCATTGTCTCCTTTAAGATCCTTAAGCTGTTCTATAGCCCGAATGTATGCAACTCCACCTCCGGGTACGATACCCTCTTCAACTGCTGCGCGTGTTGCACTTAGTGCATCGTCAACTCTGTCTTTCTTCTCTTTCATCTCAACCTCGGTGGCGGCACCTACATAAAGAACTGCAACTCCACCGGCAAGTTTGGCAAGACGCTCCTGGAGCTTCTCTCTGTCATAATCGCTGGTGGTTGTCTCCATCTGTTTGCGTATCTGACCTACTCTCTTGTCAATCTCCACTTTTTCACCGGCTCCGTTAACAATTGTGGTGTTCTCTTTGTCAATTGATACTTTGTCTGCTCTTCCCAGCATCTCCAAAGTTGCTGCATCCAGGCGAAGTCCTTTCTCCTCTGAAATAACTGTTCCTCCCGTGAGGATGGCTATATCTTCCAGCATCTCTTTGCGTCTGTCGCCAAAGCCGGGGGCCTTAACTGCTGCAATCTTAAGAGTGCCGCGGAGACGGTTTACAACCAGAGTGGCAAGGGCCTCTCCATCAACATCCTCTGCAATTATAAGAAGTGACATTCCTCCCTGGGCTACCGGCTCAAGTACAGGCATAAGATCTTTCATTGTAGAGATCTTCTTGTCGGTGATAAGAATGTACGGTTTCTCAAGAACGGCCTCCATCTTCTCGGGGTTGGTCATAAAGTAAGGAGAGATATAACCGCGGTCGAACTGCATTCCTTCAACAACCTTAACCTCGGTATCTGTTCCTTTTGCCTCTTCAACAGTAATAACTCCCTCTTTTTTAACTTTGCCCATTGCCTCAGCAATCAGCTTACCGATAGTGAAATCGTTATTGGCAGAGATTGTTGCAACCTGCTCAATTTTTGTAATGTCGTCACCAACTGACTGGCTCTGATTTTTAAGTGACTTAACAACTGCTTCAACAGCTTTGTCTATTCCTCTCTTGAGGTCCATAGGGTTTGCACCGGCGGTTACATTTTTAAGACCTACATTTATTATAGATTGTGCAAGAACAGTTGCCGTGGTGGTTCCGTCTCCTGCCTGATCGGCTGTTTTGGATGCAACCTCTTTAACCATCTGAGCACCCATGTTTGCAAAACGATCTTCAAGCTCTATCTCTTTTGCTACGGTTACTCCGTCTTTTGAAATCTGCGGAGAGCCGTATTTTTTGTCTATCACAACATTTCTGCCTTTAGGACCCAGGGTTACTTTTACTGCGTTAGCAAGTGCGTCAACACCCTCTTTCATCAGATTGCGGGCCTCTATGTTGAATTTTATCTCTTTAGCCATTTTTTTTAAATTTTTAAAATTTTATTAATTAACTCAAAACAGCCAGGACATCTGACTGACGCATCATAAGATACTCTTTTCCGTCAACATTAATTTCGGTGCCGGAATATTTACCGTAGAGAACTACATCTCCTGCCTTAAGCTCCATTGGCTCATCCTTTTTCCCGCTGCCTACGGCAATAATTTTTCCCTCCTGTGGCTTCTCTTTAGCTGTGTCGGGAATGTACAATCCGCTTGCGGTTTTTGTTTCTGCCTCTTTTGGCTCAACCAAAACTCTGTCTGCTAGTGGTTTGATGTTCATAATGAATTGGTTTTAGATTATTATAGATTAATTGGTTTTTATTTTTCTAATGGCTGTTAACACAAATTGAGTGCCATTCGGTGAAACTGACAAATTGTCGGAGTTGGTGCTTGCAAATATACCCTATATTTGTATTCTGTATGCTTTAAATATTATAACAGTTGATTAACACCAGGAGTTGTATATTGTTTAGCGCTGGCTAACACATGCATTTATTTAATGGTTATAATTGACTATCGGCGGGATTACAAAAAAAATTCGGAATGGAACTGGAGTTACATATAAAATTTATGAGGGAAGCCTTTAAAGAGGCAGAAAGAGCATTTGAGGCAGGAGAGGTTCCCGTAGGGGCTGTTGTGGTGTGTGACGGTAAGATAATTGCCCGGGCACACAACTTCACTCAGCGTTTGAGTGACCCTACAGCACATGCCGAAATGCAGGCCATTACTATAGCAGCAAATACATATGGGGGTAAATATCTCGACAGCGCTTCCATTTATGTCACTCTGGAGCCATGCTCAATGTGTGCTTCTGCTCTTAACTGGGCTCAGGTTAAGGGTGTCATTTATGGTGCTTCCGATCCCAAAAGAGGATTTTCTCTATACTCTCCCAACCTGTTGCATCCAAGATGTGAGGTTATAAGCGGGATAATGGAGGAGGAGTGCGGTAATCTGGTAAAGCTGTTTTTCAAAGACAAAAGATAAAATTGGTGTGTTTTACAGATTGACAGGTTTTTCAGAGGGAATGAATTTTAAAAAATGACTTATTTTGAAAAAGAATGATTGAATTTTTACAGAATTACGGTCTTATAGGTCTTTTTGCCGGCTCATTTCTTGCTGCCACTGTGGTGCCGTTCAGCTCGGAGATTTTGCTTACCGGTGTGCTTATTGCCGGTGTTGGTAAATTCGAGGCGTTTATTGCGGCAACTACCGGAAACTGGCTTGGTGGCTTAACCTCTTATTATGTTGGTTATCTCGGTAAATGGGAGTATATTGAGAGGTGGTTCAGGGTTAAGGAGGAGACATTGTTAAAGCAGAGGTCAAGAATTGAAAAGTATGGGAGTTTGATTGCACTTGTTACATGGCTTCCAATTATTGGCGATGTACTGGCAATTGGTTTGGGGTTTTACAGAATAAGCTTTGTAAGGAGTGCTGTTTTTATGCTTATTGGCAGGGCTTTGAGATTTGCCACCTGGATATCATTATATTACCTTATCGGAGAGACTCTTCTGAGGTATAAGTTTTTTTAAAATTTTGCAGGATTTAAAAAAAGCAATATATTTGCACTCCCCAAACAGGGGCTATTGACCTATGGTGTAATGGTAGCACTACAGATTTTGGTTCTGTCTGTCTAGGTTCGAATCCTGGTAGGTCAA
>CAZPFI010000051.1:0-12720 GCA_964585795.1 uncultured Muribaculaceae bacterium
CTTTTCTTTTTTTCATAAAAACATCCCGTTTATCTAAATAATATAACAAAATATTATTCTCAAAACTGTGCTTTAAAGGAGATCTCTTTCTCTATTGAAAAAGGTTGCATCCTGGGTATTATGGGTGCAAATGGTGCAGGGAAATCGACACTCTTTGATATTCTTGCTACACTTGATAAAAAATTTAGCGGCAGCTTGAAAATTGCCGGAATGGATTCAAACAGCCATAGGGCAAAAATAAGAAAGGAGATAGGATATGTGCCCGGCAGCTTTTCTCTATATGAAGATCTAACAGTTAAAGAGAATCTGTTATTCTTTTCAAAAATATATAATTGCAGTCTAAGTAATGTGCTTGAGGAACACAACTCTCTCTGGGGCATTTTAAATGATCACTCCGGAGTGAAGGCAAGGAATCTTTCAGGTGGAATGAGGCAGAAGTTGTCAATTCTATGTGCTCTTGCCCACTCGCCATCAGTACTGCTTTTAGATGAACCTACCACGGGAATAGATCCGGCATCGAGACTTCAGCTATGGAAAGAGTTGACAGCCCTGCGTAACAGAGGGTTGACAATAATAGCAAGTACTCATTATAATGAGGAGGTTCAATTTATGGACAGGATACTTCTGCTTCACGAAGGTATTCAGCTTATGTATGACACACCTGAAAATTTAAATACCTTTTTCGAAAAGGATCTTATTCGCATAAATGGAGACGATCCTGTACTTACCCTTAAAGTACTTAAACAAGAACTCGTGCAATCGCATTGTTATATAAAAAACAGAGGTGTTAATGTTATCACTGGGAAATATGATGCTGATGCAATATTTGATATTTGCAGAAAACATGGTTTGCAGACATCAGAATCAGAGAGGATTAATCCCGATATGGAAGACCTCTTCATATATGTACTTCTAAAAAAAGATGGGGGAAGGAGATGAACGGACAGAATTATGAATTTGCTGTTGAGACCTCCTGCCTGAGTAAGAACTTCGGAGCAATTACTGCTGTTGACAATGTCTCTTTTTCGGTTAAAAAAGGGGAGATTGTTGCAATTATGGGGGCAAACGGAGCCGGGAAAAGTACGCTGATAAAAATGTTGACAGGTGTTATCAAACCATCCTCCGGGACTGCAGGAATAATGGGATACCACATAGCAAAAGACTCTTTGAAGGTAAGAGAGAACATTGGCTATATGAGTCAGAGCACCTCACTTTTACCAAAAATGACTGCAAGGGAGAATATCTTTTTTTACGGCAGTCTTTTCAATATGGATACCGACAATATTAAAAGAAGATATTCTTTCTTAAAAGATCTGTTCAAAATTGAGAGATACGAGAATAAAGTTATAGAGGATTTGACAAACGGTTGGAGACAGATGCTATCATTCATGATATCGGTTTTAGCAGAACCAAATATACTATTTCTTGATGAACCTTCGGGAGGACTTGATGCAGTGAGCAGAGCAGAGATGTGGGGACATATTCTGGGTATAGCTAAAGAGGGTACTACAATTATTTTAACCACTCATTACCTTAATGAGGCACTCAATTGCAGCAGGGTGTTAAATATGGATAAAGGAAAACTAAAGGATTTGGGAGCGCCTGTTTCTGTTGAGGAATTAACCGGTCAGTTATGATTAATGCGGTTTTTAATATTGTTAAGAAGGAGGTTATAACTATACTGAGAGACAAGCTGAGTATGCTTATTCTTTTGGGTCTGCCCGCTATCATTATAATTGTTTTGGGTCATGTGCTACGGTTTGAGATAAGAGATGTGGGTTTTGTTGTTATGGATAACAGTCAAACATCGGTGTCCAGACATGTTATTGAGGAGATTGATGTATCGGAATGCTTCAGATTTGCCGGATACATAAATGCTCCTCAAAACATTGAAAAGTCACTTATTGATAACGACGCCAGGGTAGCATTAGTTTTTCCGGATGACTTTGGCAGACAGATAATTAACGGCACTGCTACCATAGAACTTTTTATTGATGCTTCTGATATGATATATGCAGATGCCATTGAATATACATTAAACGGCATACTCTCCGGGGCATCGTTTAACAATATATTATACCGCTACAATCCTATATTAAAAAAGGAGGTTGTTCCTGTTCCCGGCCTGATAATGATAGTCTTTATAATAGTTGCGTCAATTATGTTGAGCATGAGCGTTAACAGAGAGAGGGAGAGAGGCACAAGCCGTCTTTTGGTTCTTGCCCCTGTAAGCATTAACGGAATAATTGCAGGAAAGGCAATACTTTACATTGTTATTTCTCTTTTTCACAGCTTTTCGGTAATGATTGTAAGTCGTTGGTTCTTTGACATAAAGGTAGAAGGTGAAATTTGGCTTTTTTTAACTGCATGCACAATTTTTATTTTGAATTCAATGGCATTTGGGCTTTTGATTGCTGCCTGGGTAAGGTCGGAGGTGGAGCTTTTGATAGGGTGCTGGCTGTTTCTTTTTATTCCGAATGTTTTTTTCAGTGGTTTCATTTTCCCGTTGCAAACAATGTCACAGTTTATAAGGCCGGCAGCATCACTCTTACCGGGTACGCTATTTATTGAGTTATATAAAGGGATTGTTTACAGAGCTTCGGGTTTTTTGGATAATCGGTCCGGGTTGATTCTTTTAACTGTGCAATCTCTTATTGTATATAGTCTGGCTATTAAGGGATTTAAAAACTCTTTTTACAGAAAATGAAAGTAATTGCAGCTACACTAAAAAAAGAGTTATTGCAGCTTATAAGAAACAGGGTGCTGGTGTTTCTTGTATTTATATGTCCGGTTATTATCCTGGGAATAATTCCATTTGCAATTGACAACAATGTGCAGATAAATGCGGCTGTTGTCGATTATTGTAAAACATCATCAAGCAGAGATCTTCTCTTTAATTTATCTAATCCTCATTTTTTCTCCCGGTTGATTCCGTTTGAACGCCTGGATGAAGCAGAGAAGTTGATGGAGAGAGGAGAGCTGGATTTAATAATGGTTATCCCGCATGACTACTCACCACTTAGAACTTTAACTGAGGCCGGGAAACTAACTCTCATATTTGACGGTACGCTTACTCACAGAGCGTTACATAATAATTACATTGTAAGCAATATAATTGAGCAAAAAGACAAGGTTTTCAATACAAGACTGTTATTCAACAGAGATTATAATTACAAGCATTACTCACTTATCTCTTTGATAATTCTTGTAGTAACTCTTGTAGGGACCTGTCTTATGACCTTGAATATTGTTCAGGAGAAGGAGAGTGGAATTCTTGAACAATTTAACTCAACTGTTCTTAACAAGAATCACTATATATGTGCAAAGTTTATATTTTTCACGCTACTTGCACTAATAGAAATTTCTGCCTCTCTTCTGTTTTGCAGGTTTGCGTACGGACTCAAATTTGAGGGTAGTATCTTTTTGTACTTCCTGTCAAATACTATCTTTATGTTTCCAATGCTGGGTATAGGGCTTTTAATATCCTCCCTATCCAAAAATCAGGTGCAGGCAGTCTATCTTCTTACATTCATATTATTGAATTTGATAATGTTGAGTACAATGTTTACCCATCTTAGCAGTATGCCTGCCTGGGCAAGAATCCTGAGGTTTATAAACCCAATTTACTTTAATCTGGAGACATCACGATTAATTGCATTTAAAGGAGTAGAGTTTGCAAAAGTGATCACAGAGCAGATATCTATGATTATATTGGGGCTTATAGTTACGGGGGCCGCTCTTTTTAAAATGAAGAGATCGCCATCTTTATGGTAGCTGGTTCCTCTTTAAAACCAATGTGGTTTGACCTCCGAAGAAATCGGTTTTTACAGTTAATCTCTCATCTCTTAGCCCTATAAGAGTGAATACAACTGTCTCTCCGTTTTGAGGGTCGGTGAATGTAAGCCCTTTGGAGGTGAGTCTGTTGTCGCCTCCGTCTATTAATCTTTGCATATAGCTGTCGAATATCTTAAATGATTTGTTGTCGAAAATAAGAATATACGAGAGGTGATAGGAGGCATTAATTACAGGATCTGAACTGTGATACTCCCACTTGCCTGTGTATGCCAGAGTGTCATCATTATCTTTTGAGCAAGACAATGTTAAACTACAAATCAGCACAGTAAGAAAGATTGAGGATATCCCAAAAATCCTTATTTTTTGATCTCCTTTCATAATACCAAATATAGATATAAATGTTGATTTTTCTCGCTAAATTTGTGGGTCAGGTATTGTGTTACAGCTTTGTTTTTTAATTGTACAAGCAACTTATGAGTAGTGTGCGTGTCTATAGAACCATTGAAAATATAAGAGTAAGAAAACTGGTTATTATAATTACAGTTCTTGCCGGAGTTCTTTTTTTATCAGCAGTTATATTAAGACTTAGAGGTGATATAGGGTCACTCTCTCCTTATATTTTCTTTTTATACTGCTGTTCATGGCTACTATTTAAATTACAGCAAAAGTACACTGTTGACGAAGAAGAGCAGACAGTTAAGTTACCTGCTGTGAAAACTCCGGTTGACATTCAGTCAATTAAGCAAATTGTTATTAGTAAAAGCAAAAAAGGAAGGATAAAGAAAATGACATTAAGAGTACCTCCTTACAGATATTATGTTGTTGAGCCTGCTAATAAGGAAGCTTTTATAAGTCACCTGTCCAAGATGAACAGTAATATTGAAATATTTGTAAAGTAGATATTTAATTAATGATTACTCAAATATCTCACTCTTCTTAATTCCCCTTATTGCATTTTTTCTGGTTATAAGAAAGATTGAATAGTGTATCAACAGAAATACACCCCAGATTAGTGCGGTCAGGTGAACAGATTTAACCTTTTCAAAATGAGAGTTCAAGCCAAGTGCATACCAACTCTCAGCTACAATGTTACAAACCAGATATGTGGCAAGATGAAAGCGAAATCCAATATCATAAATTGGTAAATGTATTTTGTCTCGTCTTCCGAAAAACCAGCCGGCACAGAAGACAGCCACTCCGTATGCGATAGCTGTAATCCATACAAGACCGAACAACTCACTCTGCAATATATAGCTCAAAGCAAAGCGGAATAACACTGTAAATCCAAAGAGCCAGAGTGTAAACCAGGCAAGGTTTTTTGTAATTGATTTCATTGTGTTCATATTTTAATTATTACTACTGCTATCCGGTTGGATTAAATTTCTGATTTGAGGAATGTAAAACAGAGAAATATTTCTGTTAACGAATTGAATCAGCAGTTCATTGCCCAGTTCGGTGAGAAAGTAATACTTTCGTTCCGGGCCTTTATTCCCCTCTCCGGGAAGATAATCTACTATTCCTAAATAATGAAATTTTCTTAGAGTCCTGTAAAGACTTTGATTCTCGCATGACATTGTCTGGTTTGACCTCTCCTCAACAAATGTTTTAATTTCATCTACATACTTTTTACCATCTTTGAGTGAGAGGAATATCCATAATGTCAATTGCCCCTTTTTGTAAGTTTCTTCCCATGCCGACAATAACTGCGTAAATTGATTAACTGATTTCATGATATGATCATTATGTATTAAACAAAAGGTATAATACAAAGGTAATATATTTTTCTCCTTTAAAACAAATAATTTCACAAAAATTTGATAATGAAAAGAGATAATATTGGTGATTTCTATGTTGAGAAGTTCCCGGTAAGCAGAATTGCCACAACAGATATTGGTGCTAAAGGGCTTAAAAAACACCACATTAAAGCTTTAATTGAATTAGATGTAACCCGGGCAAGAGAGTTGATAAAAGAGAGGAGAAAGGTGCAGAAGATATCATTTAATTCCTGGTTGATTAAGTGTATATCTACTGCCATAGAGGAGTTCAGACCAATTCACGGTGTGAAAAAGGGTAAACAAAAAGTAGTAATATTCGATGATATCGATGTGTCAATTGCAGTAGAGAGGACAATTGATGGTAAAAAGGTTCCTTTACCTTATGTAATAAGACAATGCAATAAAAAGAGTATATCCGATATA
Source organism: uncultured Muribaculaceae bacterium (assembly GCA_964585795.1). Lineage (GTDB taxonomy): Bacteria > Bacteroidota > Bacteroidia > Bacteroidales > UBA932 > Bact-08. The sequence goes on from CAZPFI010000051.1 coordinate 5,994, forward strand.
AATGATGAGATAAACAGTGCCAGAGCCGAAACGGTTGATAACGAAGGTGATTTTATACTGGGCAGACCGGAAAACAGTAAGCTTAAGATGATACTATACTACTCTTTACCGGCTGTGGTAAGGAGACTCATTTGGGATGTTATTATTGGGAGTCCCCGTTTAACCAAGAAGAGCATGGGTACGGTAATGGTAACATCAGTCGGCATGATGGGCAGAATAAACGGTTGGATAATGCCTGTTAGTGTACATCCTTTGTGTTTTGCCCTGGGTTCTGTTGTTAAGAAACCCGGAGTTTACCGGGAGAGGATTGAAATTAGAGAGTACCTTTTTATGACTGTTTATGTAGATCATAATGCAGTTGACGGAGCACCTGCAGCAAGAGCACTCTCACATTTAACAAAGCTGGTTGAGAGTGGGTACGGACTTAACTAACTTATACAATAGTCTGGTTATAAAATATCCCTTACACATCGCACAAAATATCCATTCTGTTTTAAAGCATAGTCTCGCAAAAGACCGGGATTATTACCGATGGCACGGAACCATGCAGAATCATCTCCGTAATAATCTGTACTGCTCCACCAGTACGAACTTGAACCACCTTCAAAAGCAACATCTGTAAATCCCAGGGTTCTGTATTTGCCCGCAATGCCGGAAAAGCCGCTGCTGTTATTATTGGCAATATCGGTATAAAGGTGAGTGGTGACTTGTGGCCAGGAGTGTTTGGCTGCCATAGACCGGGCAATGTCATCGCCACTTCCTCCGTCGCCATAGCCATTGTCGGTAAGAAAAGTTGACAGAGCAGTCCAGTCGGCATCGGAAGGGACTCTCCATCCGGTTGGACAGAGCTTACCTGTGTTAACTGCATACCAGTTGTAGAGTCGTCCAGGGATGATTGAATGATTCACATTATTATCGATATTGCAGTATGCACCGGTTGATGTAAAACTCCATGTTTCGTGATCTGTAATATTTGGAATATTTGTTCCATCGTTGTATTTGGTAGTATTAAGGTTAGATCTCATCCATTCCTGAGAGCCGATTATAACGGTATTATATACATTGTTATCTATATCAACCGGTAATGATGTAGTAAAAACTGATTTATCAAGCTCTACAATATATTTTTTCCCTTTTTTAAACCCATCAGGAGGTGCCTCCTTGGTTGTATATGTCCAGTTCTCTCCATCAGAAGATAAACCAATAATGTAAGTTTCTGTTTTTGGTGGCCATGAGGCAATAACCATATAAACTGTGGTCTCATGAGATGTAGTTGTTAGTGTGGCCGGAGTAGTTAAACTGACAATTACTTGTCTTGAGTAATTGTCTGTCAACGACTTAATTGCATAGCTTGTATAGTAATCCTGAGAACAATCGGATAACCAGATATCCCCGGAAAATGCATGAAGAGTTGCTTCACTTATCAATTTTATTGCTTTTAGTTGTCCCGAACCTTTAATTCTGAATTCAAGAATTGGGAAAATGTGGTAAAACTTAAAATTGACAGTGACTGTACTACCGAAGTCCGAAGGTGAGATAACATCAACGGGTTTAGCCAGAAGTATGTCAAGATCACTTAAATGTGCTGTATTATTGGCCTGTGATTGAATCTGAACGGCAGGTAAGGTCATTGGGATATTATTAAGGTCCACCACATCAAAGCTTTTATAGGGGTAGTAGGCAGCAAAGATGTGACTTGTATTTCCTGCTCTCCAATACATAGTTCCACTGAAACTGGTACTGGTTCCGCTGCTTTGTGCTGTAAATTGAGCATTTTCTATCCGGGTTTCTCCTCCCGGGGTTGTACGGGCATCATTTGATAATATTCCAATTTTGTCTGTAAAAGCAACCCAGGATGTCACAACTCCTTCCAGCGATGTTTTAGTTTCTGTTGATACATCTTCTGCTGTTACTTTTATTGGAAGAGTTACCGCATTGTTTTCGTTGTCCTTATGCTTTAAATCTTTATTACAGGATGCGGAGATAATAAGATTAATAAATATTAAACACAGAAATATAAAACCTTGATATACGAAATTCTTTTTCATAATAAACGGATTTGTCTTTTTTTGATTAGCATGTGTTATCATCAAGATTGTATATTGAGTTTGCGAACCCTTTTTCTATTGATGGTATTTGATAGTGATTTATAAAGCCAATTTGCTAACCGGTATAAATTTAAAAATTATTTTTATATATTTTTAAAAAATAAGTGAATATTTTCAAGTCCATGATAAATATGGACTTATTAAAGATACACGACTGTTTATCCACCTCTTTTTGTTGAGTATTTATTTGATACTTTAGTAAGAATTTAGAATTATTGAATGTTGTTAAGAGAAGGTTAATAATAACATCTTTTATTCAATTATTGTAATTAATACTTAATTTAGCAGCAATAAAAGCCAAAATTGATATCGAGACAAGGATCAGGTGTATGAGTGAAGAATTTGAAAAGATCTATTTCATGTACTATTCCAGGTTGTGTGTCTTTGCCTCAAAGATTCTAAAGGACCCGTCAACATCAAAAAGCATAGTTCAGGAAGTTTTTCTTAAAGTATATGAGAATTTTGATAAAATAAAAATTGATACCTCCTGGGAAGGATACCTGGTAAGATCGGTATATAACAACTGCCTTTTATTCAAGCGCCGGTCTGCCTTGCATAAAAGACATGCAGATTTGATAAGAAATGAAATAGATATGGATGAAGTTGGACTTCATGATACAGAGCTGGATGATGAGGAGTTGGCCAGAATACAGTTGGCTCAAAGCGCAATTGAGTCACTTCCGGAGCAATGTCGTAAGGTGTTTATAATGAATAAAAAAGACGGGTTGTCATATGCGAGGATAGCACTTTTACTGGGTATTTCTGTTAAAACAGTTGACAATCATCTTACAAAAGCCATGAAAAAAATTAGAGATCATATAGGGAAAAAATAGAATCAGTGTATCTATATATTCAGGAAGGTTAGATGTAAACTTATTGACAGAGTTGAAAGAGAATATAAAATGGATTTGGGACCGGAGTCTTGATATTTTTAACCAGTTCGATGTTCATGATGGACTGGTTGAATTGAAACAGATTGCTGCACAAAGAGCGAAACAAAGAAGAAAAAGAAAGATTTTTTACCTCTCAGCCGCTGCTGTTGCTGCGCTATTGGTAATTGTTGCCGGATTATACACTTTTACTATTGACAGACAGATATATTCAATATCAGGGAGTTTACAATCCCAAGTTATAAAATTCGGTGAAGAAGATTTTGTTATTAAGGTTGAAAACAGGATTTTCATTAATGAATTTACTTCCGGGAGTTTAGAGATTAAAGACGGTGAGGTCTGCATTTATCATTCCGCCGGAAGAGAGGTAATTGCAACATCTTCAAACGCCGATGTATTGTTGCACATACCAAAAGGCATGAGGTATAATGTAACATTGGAAGACGGTTCAGAGATATGGATAGGATCAAACTCTTCTCTATCATTCCCGGTCCGTTTCAGTGAGGTAAACAGAGAAGTTAAAGCTGATGGACATCTTTACTTTCAGGTTAACAGCAGTAAAACACCATTTACTGTGGCGATAAACGAAGATGTAAGTATAAGAGTATACGGTACCATTTTCAGTTTTGATTCAAACCGCCAACCGGGAGAGATAAATGCATATCTTAACGAGGGGTCAATCGCTTTTAAGATAGGTGAAACAGAACATTTGATGTTACCTAACCAGAAACTTGTTTATAACACAAGGAATAGAAGTGTTGTTACTGATGAAATAGAAGCCCACAAAGGTATTTACTGGAAAGAGAGATGTTTACACTTTAACAATGTGTCACTTGAAGATCTTGCCAGGGAGATATCTGATTGGTTTAATGTCTCTGTTCAGTTTCATGACAAAAATATAAACGATATTGTTTATACAGGTAATATTCCCGATTTTCTCAATTTAAATGAGATAACTGAGATTCTTAACGCAACTAAACAGGTTAATGCAAAATATAAAAATAATGTAATCCATTTTTACAGTAATTAAATATTTTACTAGTAAATTATTTTAAGTCCCTGCTCTCTACGAGTAGGGATTTTTTTTTATATAAGCATCTCTTTATTTAGACAAACATCAAAAATGTACACCGGCCTAAATTCTAAAATATTTATCAGACTGATTCTGGTGTGTCTGTTTTTCCTGTTATCCGTAATGCCTTGTACAGCTCAAACTCCAAAGAGATATTCGATTAAGTTTAATAACACTAATCTGGAACAGTCTATTAAATTAATTCGGGATAGGTTTAATATAAACTTTTTTTATAATCCTAAACTTGTAAGCGATGAGCGGAAATTAGTTTCAAAAACACTAATAAACAGCACAATAGAAGAGATAATGGATGTTTTGACAGATGGAACCGAACTATCATACACATATATTAATAATGTAATAATAATATTTAAAAAAAATGATAAAGAGAGGGTATCTCATACTGTTCTGTACGACTCTTTACCTATGGCAGGAGGAATAGTATTGGATAAGCATGGTGACCCTGTTATTGCAGCAAATGTTGTCATAGTGGGCACTAATGCAGGGACTTATACAGACAATAACGGAAGGTTTATAATTGGATTGCCTCCTGATGGAATTTTACAAATTTCTGCGATTAGTTATAAAACAAGAGTTGTAAAATACAGCGGTGACAGATTTTTTGTAGTTGTGTTGGATGATCTTGAAACATTGCTCTCTGAGCTTATTGTTATTGGATACGGTACAAGAATGAAGGCAAATCTGACAGGTGCTGTTCAGCAGATAAAGGCAGAGAATATTGCATTCCGGCCGTCATCTGATATCTCTTTTGCACTACAGGGTTTGATGCCAGGTTTAAATATAAAGCGTAACACAGGAGACCCGCGGAATCCTCCTGAAATAAATATAAGAGGATTTAATTCCGTTAATGGAGGGTCTCCCCTAATAATGATTGATGGAATTGAGGGAAATCTGTCACTTATTAACCCCGCAGATATTGAGAGTATAACTGTTCTTAAAGATGCGGGGTCTTCTGCAATTTATGGAGCAAGAGGATCATTTGGAGTAATCCTGGTTACTACCAGAAGGGGTAAGGATGGAGACATAAGTATAGCATATAACAATAATTACGGATGGACGAAACCGACTGTGAGAACAGATTTTATATCTGATCCATATTTGCATGCAAAGTTATGTGATGCCGGGATATACGGTTATAATGGAACATCCTTCACTAATTATAATCAACAAGATTGGATTACAATACAGCAAGTGGCCAGAGGCGAAATTGAACCATTTTATGAAACTATGCCAAACGGTAACAAAAAATTTTTTTACAGCACAAATTGGCATAAGTATCTTTTCAGAAGGTGGCAACCAACACAAAATCACAATGTTTCAGTTTCAGGAGGCACTGAAAAATTCAGAGGTTACTTCTCTGCCAGAAAATTTTTGGCAAGCGATTATAACAATATAGCACCTGGAAAGTTTGAAAGATTTAACATCAAAACAACCCTCGACTACAATGTGTTTGATTGGTTGGAGTTATCTGCTAATTCTCAATTTAACACTGCAAAAGAGATAGAATATGGAGGTACAGCAACAGGGTTCGGAAACTACCTAAGTGCAAGCACATACCTGACATATTACTCCTGGCAACCAAATTTTATAGATGGAATTCCGTTTCACCCTGCGATGGGAAACGCTGCTGCTATGGAGGGCAAGAATAACTGGAGAACAAGAAATTTTGAGCAATACATTAATACAATAAGGGCAAAACTTAAACCGGCTGAGAGGTTGGAGATAAATGCGGATATAAGCAACAGGATAAATTATCGCTCTGTAGCTACCAGGTTAAACAAATTTCAATACTATTCCGATAACAGAGTTGTACTTGTAACACAAGGACTAAACAGATTATCTGAATCAAGAGAAAAAACTGACTACACTGCATTGAATGTGTACGGCACATATTGGGGAAGCATAGATAACAGACACAATTACAAGATTATGATGGGTTATAACCGGGAATTCTCAATATACAATCAGATACTTGGAGAAAAGAGTGATCTTCTTTACCAACAAATTTCAAATTTTTCAGTTGGCACAAAAAATCTGACCCTTACAGGTTCAGCAAACCACTGGTCTATAGAAGGACTTTTTGGCCGTTTAAACTATGATTTTAAAGAGAGGTATCTGTTGGAGATTAATGCACGCAGAGACGGGTCGTCAAGATTTCCGCATAACAGCAGGTGGGGGTTTTTCCCTTCAGTATCTGCCGGATGGTACATAAGCAGAGAGCCATTTTGGGATTCGATGATTCACTCGATAAACACATTAAAAATAAGGGTCTCTTATGGTAAGCTTGGAAATCAGAGCGTTGATCTTTATACTTTTTTGCAAACTATTCCAATGGCAAAAACCACCTGGCTTTTCAACGGTAACAGAGAATATTTTGCATCTGTACCATCCCCCCTGCCATCGGAGGTAACATGGGAGGAGACAAAATCTCTTGATGTTGGAATTGACATAGGGTTTCTTAATAATAAGCTTGTCTCAACTTTTGATTGGTACGAAAAGAGAACAGATGGTATGTATGTTACAGGTCAGCCTTTGCCTGCTGTTTTCGGCGCCCCTTCTCCAAGAGTCAATCTTGCAGGGCTATCTAATAAAGGATTCGAGTTCAGTCTTATTTACAATAACAGCTTCACCGTTAG
>CAZPFI010000052.1:0-12527 GCA_964585795.1 uncultured Muribaculaceae bacterium
GGTAGCAAGGGTAGGTGGTTGTAGCGGTGCGATATATTAAGCTTACCCTTTTTCTGTTTATATGAAAATAGCAGTAGGTTTATCAGGCGGTGTTGATTCAAGTGTTGCGGCATTGATGCTCAAAAGAGCCGGACACGATGTTATTGCCATGTTTATGCAAAACTGGCACGATACCACCGGAACTCTTTACGGGGATTGCCCCTGGAAAGACGACCTTGCTATTGCTGAGATGGTTGCCAAAAAGCTGGATATTCCCTTTCACTTTGTTGATTTAAGTGACGAGTACGGCCAAAGAGTGGTTGAGTATATGTTTGAAGAGTATAAAAAAGGGCGTACTCCAAATCCTGATGTATTGTGTAACAGGGAGATAAAGTTCGAAGTCTTTTTAAAAAGTGCTCAGTATCTGGGGGCAGAGTGTGTTGCAACCGGTCATTATTGCAGAAAAGAGACACTTACCGGTAGAAGCGGAGAACCTGTTTATCGCCTCCTGGCAGGAGTTGACAAGAATAAAGATCAGAGTTATTTTCTGTGTCAGTTGTCACAACAACAGCTGTCAAAGGCCCTTTTCCCGATTGGAGATATGCTAAAATCTCAGGTGAGAGAGTTGGCAGCCTCCTATGGGTTACCCTCTGCAGATAAAAAGGACTCTCAAGGTATCTGTTTTGTGGGGAAGGTAGATCTGCCACTGTTCCTGCAACAGAAACTTAAGAGTAAAGAGGGAGATGTTATTGAAATATACCCCTCGTTGTACGAAAACACTATCTTCAGTCAATTCAATTCACAGGGTTTCGAATTAATAGACAGAGATAACTTATCCGGAGCATCTTCTCCGTTTGAATACACGCGTGAGCAGGGAAAGAGGATTGGAGTTCACCAGGGGGCACATTTTTATACTATCGGTCAAAGGAGAGGCCTTAATATCGGAGGTCATGTAAAACCTCTGTTTGTGATAGCAACAGATGTTCAAGAGAACATAATCTATGTGGGGGAAGGAGAAGATCATCCAGGGTTGTACCGTAAAGCTCTCTTCATTGATAGTGCTCACATTCATTGGGTAAGGCCCGATTTACGAATGCTGCCCGGTGATATGAACGAATATCTGGTGAGAATCAGATACAGGCAACCCCTGCAGAAAGCGAGATTATACATGGATACCAGAGGTGCATATATTGTATTTGACACTCCGCAAAGAGGCATAACACCCGGTCAATTTGCAGCATGGTATCAATCTGACGAACTTATTGGTTCGGGAGTGATATATCTTTAAAATTGGTGATTGACTCTGTGGGTTTATATCCCGGTTGGGGATAATCGAAAAGTTTGAAGACACTCTCTGTCTCTCCTCCGGTATAGGTCCATATAGAGCCGTAGTTCTTTGGATTCTCACCCATAGACTCAATCTCTCTCAGGTATGATGCAACAGATCTGTTCTCTACGATATAAACCTCTTCCATCTGATCAATAACCGGACTGTGAACTCTGGTTCTGTCATGATCGAACTTTAATACCCGCTTTCCCTCTTTTGTTATTCCTACAGTCTTGAAAGTCATACTTTTACCTATGGCAGGAAGATTTAGTACATTTCTGTCTGTAGGTAGAAACGGCAAATGATTGTCTTTCATAAATTTAGGCACTTCAATGCGAATATTTTCACCACTATCAAAAATACCGGCAAGCTCATCTTGTTTTGCCAATGACAGTTTGCCAAATACTTTCTCTTCGGCCTGTTCCTGTAACGATCTGCTGTTTGGAGCAAACATCTGCCTGTTCTCTTCAAAACCCTTAACGGTGAAGGTATAATAGGTAACAACTCCAAGAGAGTTTAATACATTTCTCAATCTGGCTGTATGCCCCCTGCGGGATGTAGCTGCTGTAAACACCAGTTGATTGGATATTGTCCATCCGGCAGAAAGAATTCCCTCTATTGCTTTTTTTGCATCAGGGGTAACTTCAAGAGGTGATTGAAAATGGGTTTGTACCATAAATTGTTCAATACCTGCCTCCTTGCCCTTTCGCTTAAACTCTTTGAGAATGGAGATCAACTCTTCATCGATGCGCATAGGCAAATATGCAAGCAGTCTTGAGCCAAGGCGTACCCTTTGAATCTCATAATATTTCTCTCCGTCATCTCTTTTAAGATTTGCCTCCCTCTTTTTCAATGCCATTTTGTAAACAGCATCCAACATCTTCTCAAGTACCCTGTTTCTGCTCATCAATGCATCACCGCCTGTTATGAGGATATCTCTAATCTGTGAGTCGTTCTGGAAGTACTCCATAAGTTTTTGAAGCTTCTTGTCCCATGTCTCTTTAGGTTTGAGGGCATCGAAATCGAAATTAAGTCTTTCGCTTTGGAAATCGTACATTCTTTGGCATGAAGCACAAAGTCCGCCGCAACCTCTTCCCCGTGTGTCGGGTATGAGGATTGCAACTTCGGGATATCTTCTGTGAATGTTATTGCCTTCTGGCAGAATCCAACCGGCAGCATTTGGCTCTCCGGGTACTATAATGTCTTCTCTCTCCCATGCTCTGATATTTCCGTAAGTGTCTGTCAGAGACTCCGAATATATTACATATGAGCGTATGGAATTATCGTCATATCCGGCCATGTCGGTATTGAGCAGTGATATGTAGTATGGTGTTATAAAGAATGGAATCTTCTTTCTTTTTGCCCTGTTTAGAACTCCCAGAGTCCTGGTTGACAACGATTCTCCAAGGAAGGTGTTCAACTCACCCGGACTCTTGACAGCCATTGTAAGGTGAAAACGAAAATCATTCCACCACTCCTCCACCTGTTTTAATTTTTGTTCGTGAGAGAGACCCTCTTCGAAATGGTATCTGGAAGTTCCTGAAAATCTCTTATCAATTTTTTTAACAAGTAACCGGATAATGCGGTCTTTGTTTGTGGCTCTTTTGGATTTGATATCCCTGTCAAGACCCGATGGCCACCTTTTCATCTGCTTGTAGAACTTTATTTCGGAATACTCAGGTATCTTTTCTACCCCTTCCAGAATTGAAAAAAGATGGTAAAGATCTTCGTACAAATCGTCGTTTGTCCCTTTAACAGGGTGGCCTTTTAAAAAATTCCACAGAAGCGATAGTGTTTCTATGTAGATTTTATCACCTCTTGACAGCTCCTCAACATACTGAAACTCATGGTCTAATATTGTAAGAAAAAATTTGGCTGCCTCAGTTGTCTCATTGTTAATATTTTCACTGAGCTTGATTGTAATGTAGCCTCTTAACGACTCTGTAAAGTGCTCTTCGTCCGGAGAATTATTTGCGATTTGACAAATTGTGGGTAGTTTTTGATTATATCTTTTAAGGATATTTTTTATCATTCTTAAAGAATTTGGGTTCGTATCCTACAAAAATACCAAAAAAAAGGCACTTTTAAGTATATTATACGACAAAACGAGGTGTTTTAAATACAAAACCGGTATCTTCCAGTCGTTTAGAAGAGACATATTGTCCTGTGGTTATTACAGAGGACGATTCACCCATAAATAATCTCAACATCTTTTCGGGTAATCTTAAAGTGAACAGAGTGTGGTATTTTGCTGAGATTATTCCGGCCATCTCTCTGTAAGAGAGTGGTGAAGGAGAAGTAAAATTGAATATACCCTCTACAGGGTGGTTAATAATATGAATCATGGCATTAACCAAATCTTCCAGCGTTATCCACGAAATGATCTGATTACCACTTCCGGGAATAAAACTTACCCCCATTTTAAAAGGCATCAGCAGTTTTGGCAGGGCACCCCCTTTCTTGCTCATTACCAGACCAAACCTCGTTATTGCAACCCTTGAATTACCGGCTGCCCTTTGTGCCTCCTTCTCCCATTCCATGCACAGTCGGGCAAGGAATCCCTCTCCGTAAGAGGCACAATCTTCTGTGTATATTGTGTTAGAGTTGTTTCCATAAATGCCAATTGCAGAGGCGCTTATAAACACCCTCTCCCTTGAGCCGTGTTCAATTCTCGCTAGTTCTGTCAAAGCATCCGCAATCCTGGCAGTAGTCTTTATCCTGCTGTCGACAAGTAACTTTTTGTATTTTTTTGACCACCTGCGGTTAATAGCAGCTCCGGCCAGGTTAATTATTATGTCGCATAAGGCAATATCTTCAATTGTAAAATCTCTTTTTAAGCGAACTACAATATATCCATTGGCTGAAAGCATCGCCGAAAGCTCTCTTCCAATCAATCCCGATGCTCCTGTTATACCTGCAGCTTTCTTATTTGTGTATGACATGCAATAATTTTTTACAATGAAATGGTTAACCGGTCATATGCCGGAGAGATGTTTTTGGGAAGAGTACTTTCAAGTGTTTGGTGCAAACCTATCTGATGAGAAAGATGAGTAAGAAGACACCTTGACGGGTTTACTCTGTTTGCCACCTCAATGGCTTCGTCAAGTGAAAAATGCGAAATATGCTTCTCTCTTCTTACAGTGTTAAGTACCAAAATTTTAAGATTTTGCAGCTTAATATACTCCTCTTCGGGTATTTTATTTGCATCTGTTATATACGCAATATCGCCAATCCTGAACCCCAATACAGGTAGTTTATAGTGAAATGCCCTTATGGGAACAATTGAAGTGTTATCAATAGTGAACTGTTGGTTTTTAATTATGCGGATGTCAAATTGTGGAACCCCGGGGTATCTAAACTCTTCAAATGCATATGAGTACTCTCTTCTGAGAGATTCCTCAACATTTTCCTCGCAATAGACCGGGAATGGAGTCCGTTTAATAAAATTCAATGCTCTTACATCGTCAAGACCTCCCGTATGATCTTTGTGCCCGTGGGTAAGAAGAACTGCCTCTAAATGGTTTACCCCCTCCCTTAACATCTGTTGTCTGAAATCGGGCCCGGCGTCTATAAGAAACCTCTTATGGTTATGCTCGATAATTACAGATGAGCGTAAACGCTTATCTTTAATATCGTGGGATTGACATACATTGCAACTGCACCCAATCACCGGGACACCCTGAGATGTTCCGGTACCCAAAAAGGTTATTCGTGTCATATGGCCCGGTAATGTGTTATGATACTCTAAAGGTAGGAAATTTTAATACCTTTGCGAAAAATTTAAAGTGAAAGGGACCCTTTATCTTATGCCTTCTCCACTGGGTGAGTGTGTTATAACAGATGTTATACCCAATGGTTCTTTAAGTGCCATAGGTAAGATAACCCATTTTGCTGTAGAAGAGTTGCGAAGTGCAAGGCGATACCTTTCAAAAGCCGGTTTCAGGGGTGAGATTGACAGATTGAATTTTTATCTGATAAACGAGCACTCCAAACCGGATGCAGTAGATAATATAATTTCTGTGCTCACTTCGGGTATTGATGTGGCTCTGTTGAGTGAAGCTGGCTTGCCGGCGATTGCAGATCCCGGTGCCAACCTTGTTTCAGCGGCTCATAAACACAGGATAGTTGTTAAACCTTTGCCCGGTCCATCTTCAATTTTTCTGGCCTTGATGGCTTCGGGCAAGAATGGTCAGAATTTTGCCTTTGTTGGTTATCTGCCGGTTAAAGTAAACGAGAGAAGGTTGAGAATTAAGGAGCTGGAGAGTATTTCGTTGCGACAGATGCAAAGTCAGATATTTATTGAGACGCCATACCGTAACAATATGCTTATAAAAGATATACTGGAGGTTTGCAATGTGGAGACAACATTGACAATTGCTTCGGAGCTAACTACACCCTTTGAGAGCGTAATAACAAAAAGCATAAGAGATTGGCGTAAGGAGATACCCAATCTAAATAAAAAACCTTGCGTGTTCATATTATGAGAAGAGATTATACAGGTAGAATTGAGTTGATAAACCTTGAGTTTTACAGTTATCACGGATGCTTTGAAGAGGAGCAGATTATTGGGAACTATTTTCTTGTGAGTTTTTCGGCCGAAACCGATGTCATCACTCCCGGTGAGACCGACAATCTTAAGGATGCCCTTAATTATCAGGCGTTATACAATATTATAAAACATGAGATGGAGATTAAATCCCATCTTCTTGAAAATGTGGCTATAAGGATTTTAAACAGCGCTAATAACAACTTTCCTTCAATCATAAGAGCAGAGGTGACTGTATCAAAACTAAACCCTCCTTTGGGAGGGAAAGCGGAGTGCTCCCGTGTTGTTATGTCAAAAAATTTCCGTTAACCAGAGAACCAAATATATGAATAAATCTAAAGGTAACAGAGTTGGCTTTATTACTCTGGGGTGTAAGCTTAATTACTCCGAAACCTCAACATTGGCCCGTGAGTTCGAAGAGAAGGGATATGTAAAAGTTCCGGCAAATCAACCAGCGGATATTTATGTAATAAACACCTGCTCTGTAACTTCGCATGCCGATAAAAAGTGCAGAAATGCAATACGAAAGTTAAATAAACAGAACCCCGGTGCCATTATTGCAGTTACCGGGTGTTATGCACAACTTAAACCATCTGAAATACTCTCTATAGAGGGGGTGGATCTTGTTTTGGGGGCAGATGAAAAGTCCAATCTCTTCATGAGAGTTAATCAACTTATCCATTGCATAGATTATGAAGGTAATACGCACTCTGTGTCAAATAATTTTTCCTGTGAGATTTCGAAAGTAGAGACAATATTCCCTGCTTACTCTTCCGATGACAGAACCCGATCGTTTTTAAAGGTTCAGGACGGGTGTGATTATCATTGTTCGTACTGTACCATACCTCTGGCAAGAGGTAAAAGCAGGAATCTTCCTGTTGAACTCCTTGTTAAGGAAGCAATTGAAATTGCCTCAAAAGGCATTAAAGAGATTGTTTTAACCGGAGTAAATACGGGGGATTTCGGCAAAAGCACGGGTGAAAAATTTACGGAGCTGTTGACCGCATTACAAAGAGTTGAGGGAATAGAGAGGATCCGGATTTCATCTTTGGAGCCCGATCTTATAACCAATGAGATTATCGGGATGGTCTCTGCAGGTAATAAACTGCTTCCTCACTTCCATATACCGCTTCAGTCCGGCTCCAACAAGATATTGGCTGCAATGCGCAGAAGGTATAACAGAGAGTTGTTCAGTAAAAAAGTGGAGAGTATCAGGAGTGCCATTGAGTTGCCTTTTATAGGGGTTGATATTATAACAGGTTTTCCGGGTGAGAGTGATGAAGATTTCAATGAAACACTCAGTTTTATTGAGAAGGTTAAGCCAACCTTTCTACATGTATTCCCATATTCACAGAGAGAAAACACTCCTGCCTCATCCTTTGAGAATCAGATAGATGAAAGGACAAAAATAAAGAGGGTGGCGGCTCTTAACACATTATCCGATAAGCTTTACAAAGATTTTGTCATTCAAAACAGGGGGAGAAAAGAGCTGGTTCTTTTCGAAAGTTCTCAAAAGGGCGGGATGATGTACGGCTATTCCCGAAATTATATTAAGGTAGAGCGACCATTTAACAGAGAGCTGATAGGAAAAATTATTGAGCTGACTCTTGACTGATTCTTCTCTCTCTTCTCCTTCTATTGGTAAACAAAGAGTTAAAAAGCTCTTTGAATGAACTGAACTCCTCCTGATAAACCAAACCAATTCCGTTTCTCTGACTATTATCAAGATAGTTGGAGTATTGGTCGGCAGAGTGGGAGAATGCCTTTGCTCTGAATCTTCCTCTGTCATCAAGCTTTATCTCCACATCAAGATCTCCGGTTACATCTCCCCGTTTATCTGTATATCTGGCACTTCCAATATTGCCGTTAACAATTACTCTGTTATTGAATAACTGGGCCGAAACTGCAGCATCGAAAATGTCCCTTCCATTTTGCCCCGGCTGGTAGTTAAAACTTAAATCAAGAGGTATATCAAGCTGAGAGAATATCTTATTTATCTGATTAGAAAGAACTTCGGTTGCATTTGAATAGAGAATAGTGGAGTTATTTACAATACTGGACTGTACATCCGGAATAAAACTTCCGGATACCAGCAGGGACATCACCTGTTTCACCACTTTGTCATCGGTATTCAAAGCTGCATCAACTCTTGCTTTGGTTACAGGATCGATATCGGGTATGTCTATAGAAAAAGTCAGGCCTGGATTAAGAAGAGGGCCAACCATTCTTATCTGGCAATCAACATTTCTTCTGGAGGAGACCGAACTGGTATCGGCAATTAGTGTGTTAACAGATGCTTTTGTCCGGTAATTGGCAGTAATGTTGAGGTTTGTTCTTGCAATATCACCGTTGAAACTGATGTTTCCACCCTCCTGGATTGTGAAATCTCTTTCGAAGAACCCTTGAAGGACAAACTTATAGAAACCGCTCTGTATTATGTAATCACCCTGAATGCTGAAGATATCCCTTGATGGGTTTATATCCAGTGTTATCAGTCCGGTTCCGTAACCTGTAATGACATCTCCTACCGTTTTATCTATCTCAATAAGCATTGCTGCATCGGGTGTCATGTTGGCACTAAGTTTTACCTGAAGTTCGGTACCTGAACGGGTTTTGTAAAGATCATCATAAATATCATCACTGACATGCGACCCGGTTGAGGGCTGAATAAAGGTGAGAAGATTATTTCTGGAGACATCGGACGATGCACTTAGCGGGATATGAATTGCAGTGTTCCTGTTTGTTGTAACATTAATGTCTATCAATATCTTTTCCAGAGGCCCGGCTATGGTAACCCTTCCGGTACCAAAAGCATTTCCGTAGAAGTCTACATTGTCCTGCTCTCTGAGGTTTAGAGCTTCAATATTGTTAAAGGTTATTAAAGTATTAATTCTTAAATCTTTAAAATTATCATAATATATACCGCCATTAACCCTTCCTCTGTTGCCGTTCCGGTCTGTCAGCATAACATTGCTGAAGGTGACACCCAAAGGTGTGAATAATACCGGACCTCTTACAGTATAACGCACATTGGTGTAATCTACCAAAAATGAGACATTGTTTAGAACAGAGTTTGTGCTTGTAAGATTCAGTTTGTCCGGAGGGCCCTCAAGTGAGAGATTACCCGATATCCCTCCTGAAAAACCGGACAGGATTTCTTCAAGGAATGGTTCGAAATAGGCAGGTGAGAAGTTATCCAAAGCAATTTTCAGTCCCAGGAGATTATCCGATGGCTTGTAATACCCATTAATATTAAGCGGCTCTCTCTCCCCCAGTCTGTTACTCAAAGAGAGAAGAAATTGGTTGGATACATTGTCCCACTCACTGTTTATTTTTAAATCTCCCAGTTTGTGCCTGCTCATGCTGACATCTGTTCCCTGTATATCCACAAGTACCATTGGCTCTTTATAGAGATTAACCGCAACTGCATCTCCATTAAGCACACCTTTAATATCGAGAGGGGTGGAGATAAAGGAATTAAATGGAGATACATCCAGGTCTCTGACTTTAACAAACAGAGTATCAAAAGGATTGGATGAGATTATGCCATCGATGCTAAGCAGTTGATTCTGCCGGTGAATGTTAAAATCATGAAAGACATAGGTGCTGTCCTGGACGACAATTTTGGATTTTCCTATACTCCAGTTTACTCCGTTAAGATACAGCTCAGATGGATTTATTGTTACATCTACAATTGATGGCAGTGACTCTCCCATTGATGTAAAGAGGATATTGGATGTGAAATTCATCCTGTTTTCCAGGTCTCCCTGATTGGTATATTCGCTCCTGATAGCAAGAAGATTGTCATTTAAACCGAGCTTAACCCTGCTGCTGTCCAGAATAAGCCCAAAAAGGTGTATTTTATCCGAGGTAACAGTACACTCTGCGTTACGGGAGTCTCCTTTAAGAACAAGATTGAGATTTTGGGAGTAGATGTTTTTATATCCAAGTTTATTACTGTTTATAATCATTAAAACATTCTCCCTTTTATCAATTGAAATCTTAAGATTGCTCTTCTCTGCTATTGTCAGTCCCGGCAGAATGAGTTGGGAAACTGCCCGAGTGTCGTTAAAATCCACTGTAAACAGGTAGCTGTTACCGTTTTTACTTTCCGGTTTGTTTCCGTTATTGCCCCATTTTTTTGGAAAAACTGCAGGGAGATTTGAAGCCAGGGTTATATTGAAAAACTTATCTATAAAATTTGTGAAAAAGTCATTGCCTTTGTAAGATGCGTTGGCAAATGAAGACTTAAGTACAATTTCGAAATTGTCCTGCCCCGTACTTGACAGTATGTTAATGTCTCCGATAGGGAAAACTCCTTTGCTGTTTGTAAAACTTAACCCTCTTATATTTATAGTCCCCTCAATGTCACCTTTGGTATTCTGGGTAAAGTTGGCCAGTGTTCTTAACGATACGGTTGAAATACTATCCCGTTTATCAAAATTTAGAGCGGCAAGATCGGCATAGATAACATCTGCAAAGAAATCGTAATAGGAGTCACTTTTTGATGAGAGTCCTATAAGTCCCTGAAATATGAAGTCGAGATTAGGGTCTCTGCATATAACTCTGCCATCAAAAGTGTTGTTCTGATAGCTGCCCGCTGCGTTAATGTTGCGATATGGATAGTTGTTGAAATTGAGTTCTCTAATTAATATGCTGTCAATAAAAAATTTGCTCCCTCCCGATGCCTCATCACGCAATAGCGCCGACACATAAGTATTGAGAGTTAACTCTCCAATAACACTGCTTTTAACCAGCTTACCTACATTAAACTTGTCGCTTTTCAGGTATCCTATAAAGTCGAAACCATCTTCAGCTATATTATTTCTCAACAGAACATCCACATATAATTGACCAATATTTGAGTTCAATGTACCGTTGGCAACAAAATCGTCAAGCAGACCCGCAAGTCTTCCTCTAAAGTTATACTTAACAAAAGGAGAGAGATTTGAGAGAGCATCGGCTGGCTTTGTGTTATTCAGTGAAGATATTATAAAGGCAATATCGGAAGTTGTTGTTGTGCTGTTGTTAATGTCCACAAACGCCATTGTCTCTTCAATATCCGGTAATCCGGCAATTCTGGCATTGATATCAAGATAAGTTAACCCTGATTCTGATGTAATTTTAAGGTTTTCTGTTCTTAAATTGGAGACAGGGCCACTCACAAAACCGTTAATATAAAATGAGAGCGAATTAGAAGCAAGACCCGGAGCAAATTTGGATAAAGTTTTAAAATTGAGGAAAGTATTATTGAAATCTGCCTCTATCCTTACATCATTAAGAAAATCGTCAAATGCACCGGGTTGACTATAGATAAAAGAGAGCCGGTTTGTATTAAGATTGGTAAAACCGTCGGAGTAGCTTAAATTATTTAACTGCATTAATCCTTTTGCAATCTTAAGATCACCTCTGAACCTCTCCGATTTCAATCCGCTTTTCTCTGTAAAAGTTATATTTTCTATGCCTGCAGTGAGTGTGTCGGAGTTAAAAAAGATATTTTTAACATCGATGTTAATATTGCTGACCGAAAGATCGAGAAAGTTTACAACCGCATCGCTATCGAAGCTTCGCGTAAAAAAAGGATTATACAGTGAAAAATGGAAATTTTCAAGTTTTAAACGCCTGACAAAAATATCACTGCTACCTTTTGCAGAGTCTGAACTCTGCTGTCCGAATGCTCTGGTTAAAAAATTCCCCAGATTTGTAGTAGAGTCTGTTTCGTTTAATATGTTGAACTGACCATCTGATAATGTAAGATGCGTAAGTTTAACCCTGTTTTTTCTAAGTAAATCGGAAGCAGAGAATTTAACAGAGATTTTACCGCAATGGAGAAGAGTGTCCGTACTACCTGTTATTATGGAAATATCTTTTGCAATAAGTCTGTTAAAGAAAACAAAATAGACTTTACCTATTGATACCTCAGTGTTAAGTCTTTCGGAGACAACCCTTGCCGCCTTTTTTGCAGAGAGGGTTTGAATGGCAGGAACCTGCAGAGCAAGATATGCAACCACAGGTAAAAGTGCCAAAATAAACAACAAGGCTACCGATATGTTTCTGAGAGCTCTTATAATATAAAATTTGTAACAAAAATAATCATTTTAGCAGAGCAAATTGTTAAAAAATAACCATTTTTGCCAAATATTTCGGTACAGTGAGTATAACTATATTAGCAATAGAATCTTCTTGTGATGACACCTCTGCAGCAGTTATAAGAGATGCAGTGCTGCTCTCCAATGTTATGGCCGGACAGGAGGTTCATAAAAAATACGGAGGGGTTATTCCCGAACTTGCATCCCGTGCCCATCAGCAGAATATTGTACCGGTTGTGGACAGTGCACTTAAAATTGCCGGTGTCGATATAAAAGAGATTGATGCAATTGCATTTACCCGCGGTCCCGGGCTGCTGGGCTCACTGCTTGTAGGAACCTCTTTTGCCAAAGGATTGGCGTTATCACTCAGAAAACCACTTATTGATGTAAATCATCTTCAGGGACATCTTTTATCGCACTTTATCATTGAGAGGGGCAGTGAAACAGAGGTTCCACAATTCCCATACTTAACACTTCTTGTTTCAGGGGGACATACTCAGATTGTGAAAGTAACCGGTTTTATGGAGTATAAGATAGTTGGTCAAACAATAGATGATGCAGTAGGTGAGGCGTTTGATAAATGTGC